>CAZIOB010000019.1:0-2749 GCA_964540755.1 uncultured Prolixibacteraceae bacterium
AAAAGCAAGCTTCTTTCAACATGGTGGAAAAAGGAAATGCGAATGAAGGCTGCTATATTACTGCCGTCGGATTATTATGATGAACCGAAACGTAAATATCCTGTGAGATATAATATCGCAGGTTATGGTGGTCGCTATACACGTGCTAACAGGTTTGTTGAATGGGACAGAAATTTTCTTGACTGGTGGCTTTCTGATGATGCCCCGCAAATAATTAATGTGTTTCTGGACGGAGAAGGGCCTTATGGCGACTGTTACCAGATAAACTCCAAAAATAACGGTCCGTACGGAACTGCACTTATTGAAGAATTAATCCCTTATATAGAAAAGGAATTCCGTGGAATGGGAACGCCTGAATCAAGGGTCCTTGACGGATGCAGTACCGGCGGATGGGTATCTCTTGCATTACAGGTATTTTATCCTGATCATTTCAACGGTTGTTTTTCTTACAGCCCCGATCCTGTCGATTTTGAAAATTTTCAGTTAATAAATATTTATAAAGATGAAAATGTATTCTATAATGAATACGGCTATCTGCGTCCTGTTTCCCGCAACATTACCGGAGAACCTGTTACTTCTCAAAAAGATTTTATAAATTTTGAAAATGTTCTTGGATGGAATGATACTTATACCACCTCAGGAGGCCAGTTCGGAGGATTTAACGCCCTTTTCAGTCCGAGAGGAAACGGACTGCCCAAACCCTTATTCGATCCCCATACAGGAGAAATAGACAAAAAAGTAGCAGAACACTGGCGAAAATATGATCTTAAATATTATCTGGAAAATAACTGGGAAAAAGTCGGTCCGAAAATACAGGGGAAAATATGGATATGGATGGGCGATATGGATAATTTTTATCTCAATCCTGCCCTTCGTGAATTGCATGAAATGCTGCAGGAAACAGAAAATCCCAGATCTGATGCTTCAATAAATTTCTCACCCATGAGCGGCCATTGCTCTGAATACAGTCATAAAAAGGTGTTATTGCAGATTGCAGAAAAATTGAAATAATAGTCATTTTCCGGAGTAAGTGTTTCCGGAATTTTCAGGAATATCTTTTTCTCCGAATTATCAAAAAACCATTCATAATCGGCGTCGAGGAATTCAATTGCATTTTCGAGAAAATATCTCGAATTTGGCTCCCAGTTATCGAGATTGAAAAAAGCCGAAACTTTTGCCCCTATTGAATCCACTGCCGTAAGTTTATTATTCATCTTTTTATCAAAGGAACAGGATTTGCAACATGACCGCGGGGTCGTATGTTCTTTCCTTTTATTCCCTGATCTCCCAGATCTTCACGTGCATTTTCCGCCAATTGCATAAGAGACTTTACTATATCAGGATGTTGTTCGGCAACATTTACCGAAGAACTTATATCATTAACAACGTCGAATAACAAAGGAGAGGTAGCTTCATCCTTTTTAAAGTGCGGATGATTTACAGGATTATCTATTGGCAGGAATAATTTCCAGCGACCACTACGAACAGCCTGCAGTTGTTCAACCTGATAATAATAAAATACTTCATAGGGCGTCCGGGCATTTGGTGCACCAAACATGAGTGGCCGTATATCATGACCGTCAATCACCCTGTCTGCAGGAGGTTCGGTGCCGGCAAGATAAGCAACGGTAGGCAGAATATCCATTGTGGTACAGAGTTCACTGCATATGGTTCCTGCCGGAATACTGCCCGGCCACCACATGATAGCAGGAACCCGGAATCCTCCTTCGGCGGTTGTATATCCGCGACCATGTAACGGGAGATTACTTCCCCGCCGCACATCGTAATTTGGCGCATCTGCATTTACATCGCCGGCAAGAGGTGATCCGTTATCGGATGTCCAGATCACCAAAGTCCGTTTACTTATCCCAAGCTCTTTGAGTTTATCAAGTATCTGGCCAGTTGACCAATCCAACTCTTCTATAGCATCACCCCATGGACCGTTAGCACTTTTACCCCTGAAACGTGAACTTGAATATGGTTCCGGAGAACTTCCCGGCATATTATGCGGTAAGTAAAGAAAAAAAGGACGATCACTATTTTCTTCGATAAATTTCAATGCTCTTTCCGTTTCCCGTTTGGTCAGCAAATCTCGGTCCGCCGGGGCTTCAATAACTTTTTCATTTTCCATCAAAGGCAACCGTGGCCATTCGGATCCACCGAATCTATCTCCTAATCGCTTTCCTGTCATTTCAGTCATATCATCGCTGTATGGGAGTCCAAAAAAAGAATCAAATCCCTGACTTGTGGGAAGAAACCCTGGTTGATCTCCTAAATGCCACTTGCCGATAGCCATGGTGGCATAATTCTGCTTCCTGAGCAGTTCTGCTATAGTTATTTCATCAGGATTCAGACCGTAAGGAGAGACAGGCCGCAGAACGTTCTTGTCACGTGGATTATTATTCATGCCAACCCGTTGGGCATAACAACCGGTCATAATACTTGCCCTCGATGGGGTACATACACAAGAGGAAGAATAGAAATGGGTAAATCTGCAACCCTCCTGAGCCATAAGGGACAAATTCGGGGTACGATTGGCTTCGGAACCAAAGGGTTCGGTATCTCCGTATCCCAAATTATCACATAAAATAAGGATAAAATTGGGCTTCTCATAATCCTGCCCTCTACTTATGGTAGTATTGAAAATCAAAAAAACAGTAAGGATAGTCCGTAGTATTCCAAAATTAATATTTAACATACAGTAATAATTTTTTTAATGTATCGTATTTTTCTCAATTTATCATTATTT
>CAZIOB010000020.1:0-15864 GCA_964540755.1 uncultured Prolixibacteraceae bacterium
GCGATAAAATACAGAAGGATCATTTAAACCCGATTTTCATATGATTTAAGTGTTTATTTTAAAGGTATCATATGGAACTTGCATTTATTTTAATCATCACCTTGGGTGTAAATATTTTACATGCTCGTTTCATATAAAAACTATTTCAGCATTAAAATAACATATAGGCTAAATATTAAAATAATAAAACAGTGCTATGTTTACATCAGAGGCTGATAAAATCAGGGAACACATACAGGAAATACTTAGAAACAGTAAACAAAATCCAGACCGTGATTACACAGGAGAGCTGGAGAAAATCAGCCAAGAAATCAACCTCCTCAGCGAAAAGCTGCACGCCGGGGAAAAAGAACGGGAGAGGTTGAGACAGAGGAATGAGCTGCTTGAAGTCATCACCGACAACATGTTTGATCTTGTGGCATTAACGGATACGGCGGGAAATTTTATCTTTTTGGGTAAATCACACGAGATCCTGGGATATGAGCTGAATTTCCTTACCGGGAAAAGTGTAATGGATTTTGTCCATCCCAAGGATTTTTCGCGGGTCAACCGTGTTTTTCAGGAATTCGTCAAAAATCCGGAGAAAAAGAAAAAAATTGAATACCGTTACCGAAAGGCAGATGGCACTTATCTCTGGTTAGAAACGGTCGGGAAAATTATCAACAACGGAAAAAATTTTCTTTTCAGTTCCCGGAACATCACCAAAAGGAGGGGAGCTGAGGAAGAACTGAAAGAAAGCGAAGAAAAATTCCGGCAAATTGCCGAAAATGTAAATGAAGTTTTCTGGCTAAGGAATGCTGAAAACACAAAAATACTGTATGTTAATCCTGCCTACGAAAAAATATGGGGGCGCAGCTGTGAAAGTTTATACCAAAATCCCAATGACTTCATGTCCACTATTCATGAAGAAGACAGGCAAACAGTTATTACAAATTTTGAGAAATATCTCCGAACAGGAAAATTTAACATGGAGTACCGGATCATCAGGACCGATGGAAAGATACGTTGGATCAGTGCACGCTCGTTGCCAATCAAAGATGATACCGGTAAAATAACAGGTCACACAGGTGTGGCTATGGATATCACGGAGCGGAAAATGGTCAGAAATGAACTGCAACAGCAAAAAACCTACACGGAATCGATACTGGCAGCCATCCCTGATTTAATGTTTGTGCTCGACCGGGAAAAAACATTTCTTGATGTAAAAGCCGGCCATAGTGAAAATCTATATGCCCCCAAGGGAAAACTGATGGGAAAAAAATTAAATGAAGTACTTCCGGAACCGGTTTCCGCTGTATTAAGTAATAACATTGAAAAAGTGATCGCAGGCGAATCCGTTGATCCGGTTGAGTATCAGCTACGGATTAATGGAGAAATTAAGGATTTTGAAACAAGACTGACACCTTTGGGTAAGGACAGGATCATCGGCCTGGTACGAAACACTACCAGGGAAAAAATAGCCGAAAGAACGGCAAAAGAGTCCAACCGGCGGTTCAATCAACTGGCCGAACAGAACCGTACCATAACCTGGGAGGTAGATGCGGAAGGTCTTTATACTTTTTTGAGCGGGGTCTCCCCAAAAGTACTCGGTTATGAGCCCGGAGAATTGGTCGCGAAATTCCATTTTTACGACCTCCATCCTGAAAAAGGAAGGGAAACTTTTAAAAATGCGGTATTTAACATCTTCGGGAAAAAAGAATCTTTTACCAATCTTGAAAACAGGGTGCTCACAAAAAACGGTGAGGAAATATGGCTTTCCACCAACGGGATACCTATGCTTGATGAAAAAGGGAGACTCACAGGTTACCGGGGTACCGATACAGACATAACTGACCGGAAGAAAGCAGAAGAGGGCATGGAAAAAAGTGATCAGCTCCTGAAAAAACTCTCTGCCCATGTGCCGGGATGTATCTTTCAATACCGGACCCATGCCGACGGACGGTACTATTTTCCATTTGCTTCAGACAATATACGGGAAATATATGAACTCACTCCTGAGGAAGTCTCCCGTGATGCCCGTAAAATACTGTCCAGGATCTATCCCGGAGACTACAAACTGTTTTTGCCAACAACAAAAAGTTCTTTTCCCGCCCTGGGAAACTGGGAATATGATTACCGCGTAAAGTTGCCCCGGAAAGGGATCCGATGGATCAGAAGCATTGCACACCCTGAGAAACAAAGCGACGGAGGTGTGCTCTGGCATGGCTTTATGGCAGATATCACCGGTCAGAAAAATCTTGAACTGGAACTTAAAAATACCAAAGAACAGTTTGAACTGGCCATTGAAGGAACTAATAACGGGATATGGGACTGGAATGTAAAAACCGACAGCCTTTTCCTTTCTAAACGTTGGAAAGAGATGCTGGGTTATAAAGAACATGAACTGAAAAACGAATACAATACATTTGCTTCGTTAATTTATGAAGAGGACAGAGAAAGGGTTAATAAATGGATTAACGAATATATTAAAGGGAAAACGGATAAATTTTCGATCGAATTCCGCATGAAACACAAAGACGGATCCCTGAAATGGATCCATTCCAAAGGTAAAGCCATAAAAGACGATAATGGGATTATTTACCGTATGGCCGGTTCGCACAGCGATATAACGGAAAACAAAATGGCTACCCAGGAAATAATTGATATCAAAAATAAACTGGAGTTATCCATGGAAAGCGGTTATATTGCCTGGTGGATATGGGACTATGAAAAGGGGATTGTCAGGGCCGATCGTAAAAAAGCGGAAATGCTCGGTTACACTCATGAAGAGTTCCCTACTGATGTATTTGAAATTACAAAATTATTGCATCCCGACGATTATGAGTCGACAATGCAAAATATGCGCGATCTTCTGAACGGCGTGACCGGCAAATATCTTGTCGACTACAGGCTCAGAACCAAAACAGGAGAATGGAGATGGTTCTTTGACCGCGGCACTATAGTGGAATACACTGACGAAGGCAAACCCAAAACGATCTCCGGAGTGGTCACCGATATCACGGAGCGTAAAGAGGCTGAGGTAAAGATTAAAAGAATGGCTTCCCTACAGAATATCCTCATAAACATGGCTTCTGAATATATTAACCTCGACCTGGATGATATCGAATCCGGTATCAAACGTTCACTAGCAGAAATAGGAAAGTTCGTCAGTGCCGACCGTGCTTATATCTTTGAATACGACTGGGAAAAGGAGCAGATAAGCAGTACTTATGAGTGGTGTGCCCCAAATATCAGTCCGCAAATCGAAAGTCTACAGAGAATGCCCATGTCAGACAATCCCCGGTGGGTTGAAATCCATAAAAAAGGAGAAACAATAAAAATCCCCGATGTTTATGCCTTACCCAAAGATGATAAAGAGAGAAAACTCCTGGAGCCGCTAAAGATTAAAAGTTTGATCACCATTCCCATGATGGATAACGAAAAATGTCTTGGCTTCATTAGTTTCGAGGCTGTATCCTCATATCACATCTTTTCAGAAGATGAGCAGAACCTGTTGCTGGTATTTTCCCAAATCCTGGTCAACCTCAAGAAACGCTCTCATATAGAAAGAAACCTGATCCTTGAAAAAGAAAAGGCCAATGCGGCCAACAGCGCTAAAAGTGAATTCCTTGCCAATATGAGCCATGAGATACGTACTCCTATGAATTCCATACTGGGTTTCAGCGAGATCATGATGAACACCACTGCTGATCCGGAGCAGAAAAATTACCTGAAAACCATTCTCAGCAGTGGAAAAACATTGCTCTCGCTCATTAACGATATCCTCGACCTGTCGAAAATTGAGGCACAAAAGATGGAACTCTCGCCCGAGCCCGCCGACTTAAGACTGTTGTTAAGAGAGCTTAAAGAGCTTTTCCGCCATGCCGTTCTGGAAAAAAACATCGGTTTTATCCTTGAAATTGACGAAAATCTTCCGCACACCTTAGTTATTGATGAGGTAAGGTTAAAGCAGATACTGCTCAACCTTGCAGGTAATGCCGTTAAATTCACCCATGAGGGATTCGTCAAAATATTCATAAAGGTGCTTCATGAAAAGCACGGTATTATTGATCTCCGCATCGATGTTACCGATACAGGTATTGGTATACCCGAAAAGGACCATGAAAAAATATTCGAATCATTCAGTCAGCAGTCGGCCCGCAGTTCACGAAAATACGGGGGCACCGGACTGGGACTGGCGATCAGTAAAAGACTCTGTGAACTGATGAATGGTAAAATCGAATTGGAAAGCACCCCGGGAAAAGGGAGCCGGTTCACACTCACTTTCACCAACCTCAAATATTCTGATGAGATACCTGAAGAGGAATCCCTCCATACATGGGACGAAGAGAGCATAAATTTTAAAGGATCCAAGATACTTATCGTGGACGATGTATCACACAACAGGAAACTGGCCGTTGCCTACCTTAAAAACTATAACCTGATACTGTATGAGGCTGAAAACGGTGAAATGGCTGTAGAAATGGCTCAAACAATAATTCCCGACCTCATACTTATGGACCTTCGCATGCCCGGGCTTGACGGATATGATGCCACACAACAGCTAAAAAATGCGGATAAAACAGCACATATTCCGGTAGTTGCGCTTACCGCTTCAGCCATGAAAAGTGAAACAGGAAAGCTGAATCAATTCTTTAACGGGTATCTGCGTAAACCGGTAAGCAAACAATCACTGGTCAACGAAATGATCAAACATTTACCATATGAACAAAAACATGGTAGTTTCCATGGGCAGGTAAAACCGGCAGAACCAAAGGATCAGCCGATATCAGCACCATTGGACGATGCAGTGAAAGAGTCTTTCAGGGAAAAATTTACAGATAAAATATCTGATCTCTCATCGATGATAATTATCGATGACTTAAAAGAGCTGAGCAGCGGGATAAGGGATTTTGCCCGGGAGCATAAGATAGATTTGCTGGAAAAAAAGACATCTGACCTGAACCGGGCTATCAAAACCTTTGATATTGAAAAAATCCGCTATTATCTGAAATCGATCGGCAGAATTTTCCAATAAGCGCTTAGTCCGCAAAAGTCGCCAACATGTTGTTAGTTTTAATACAGATAATATTTTCCGCAAGGCGGTTTAAATTATAATTTATTTAGCTAATCACTCCCCTGCTCTTTTCCGGCGGGCAGGGTAACGATAAAAGTAGTGCCTTTCCCTACTTCGCTTTCAACCGTAATATCTCCGTTATTCAACTTAATGAAATCGTAGCACAGCTTCAGTCCGAGACCGCTACCCGATTCTTTATTGGTACCGTAAGTAGATATATGGACACCGGGATTAAAAAGTCCGGAAAGATTTTCTTCCGGTATACCTACCCCGGTGTCCTTAAATGCAATATTAACCGTGCCCTTTACTCTCCGGGCATATATCTTAATACTTCCTCCTTCCGGTGTAAATTTGATAGCATTCGAAAGGAGATTACGAAAAACCATCTTCAGAGTATTCAGATCAGCAAATACCGAGGTCCCCCCGGGAATTTCCTTTGTAAAATGAATATTTTTAAATCCGAGATTGGCTTTATTCAATGAATAAACACTATCTGTAAGATTATTAAGATCAATATCTTCAAAGTTAACAGAGAGGTTCCCTGTTTGTGCTTTTCCCCACCCCAAAAGGTTCTCAAGCAGATTGAAGACCTCATCCGTAGTTTTTATCATCAAACTGATGGTTGAACGATACTCTTTGGGACATGAACCGGAAATTTCCCGGGAAAGAAACTCCAGTGTCATTTTTACGCTTCCCAGGGGAGAGCGCAAATCGTGCCCTATGACCGAAAATATTTTATTTTTCATTGAATTGAGACGGGACAGATGCTCCGTAGTCTTTTCCAGTTCATCACGTGTCTGCTTCAGCTCGAGATGAGTTTTTACCCGGCTTATTAACTCTTTATTGTTAAAGGGTTTGGTGATATAATCCACACCACCCGCTTCAAATCCCCTGACAATATTGTCTTTTTCATTTAGCGCTGTTAGGAATATAACAGGGATATTCTCATTCTCCTTTTTCGATTTAATGATCCTGCATGCTTCATAACCATCCATGCCAGGCATCATGATATCGAGCAGTACAAGGTCGGGACGTTTTCTTTCCACCATCTCAACGGCATCTTTTCCATTGGTGGCTATAAGGATAATATAATTGTACTGACGAAGGGTCAGTGCGATAACCTGGATATTTTTCGTGTTATCATCAACAATAAGGATGGTGGCTTTCTTTTCTGATGATATCTCTGTTGACATTACTTATAGGATTTTGGTTAGTAATTCATCAAAATAGCGAATCGTCTTTTCCAATCCTTCACGGAGAGGAACCACCGGTTCCCAGCCTTCCAGTCTCTCCCGGGCCAGACTTATATCAGGCTGCCGCTGGATCGGATCATCCTGTGGAAGGGGTAAATGGATAATTTTAGAAGACGAGCCGGTAATGTCGAGTATCTCCCTGGCCAGTTCAAGCATAGTAAATTCACCAGGATTTCCAATATTTACCGGACCGGTAAATGAATCTTCCGTTCCCATCATCCGGATAAGGCCCCGGATCAGATCACTTACATACTGGAAGCTGCGGGTCTGCATCCCGTCACCAAAAATAGTGATGTCTTTGCCCTGAAGAGCCTGAACTATAAAATTGGAAACAACCCTGCCGTCATCCGGTTCCATTTTGGGGCCATAAGTGTTAAAAATCCGTACGATCTTAATTTTCACCTGATTCTGAGTATGGTAGTTCACAAATAATGATTCGGCACATCGTTTCCCCTCATCGTAGCAGGAACGGATCCCGATGGGATTTACATTTCCCCAGTAGGACTCGGGTTGGGGATGAACTTCCGGATTACCATAAACTTCGCTGGTTGAAGCCTGCAGGATTTTTGCCTTTATCCGCTTGGCCAGTCCCAATAAATTTACAGCACCCATAACCGATGTTTTTATAGTTTTTATGGAATTATACTGGTAATGAATAGGGGATGCCGGACAAGCCAGGTTGTAAATCTCATCAACTTCAATATAGTAAGGCATAGTTACATCGTGCCTGACCAGTTCGAAATAGGGATAGTCCATCAAGTGAATGATCTTTTCTTTCTTCCCGGTAAAATAGTTATCCAGACATATCACTTCATTTCCCCTGTTCAGAAGATCCTCACATAAATGGGAACCGACAAAACCGGCCCCGCCGGTAACCAATATCCGTTTCATTATAATTGTATGTTTTTTTATTCGATGGAATACCTTATTTGTTATTTCGCATGAGAAGGACGTACTATTTTGATTAAAAAGGAATGCCCGGGTTTGCCGGGATCCGGTCAACGGCTCTATGCTTTTGTTACTTTCCTGCCGATCGCGTAATATTGAAATCCGAGTTCAGCCATTTCATCCGGATCATAGATATTCCGTCCGTCAAAAATGACCTTATTCTTCAGCAACCGCTCAAGGACTTTAAAATTTGGGATACGGAACTCGGGCCACTCAGTCACAAGAGCCAGGGCATCCGCATCAATACAAGCCTCATATTCATCCCGGGCATATTCGATCTTATCTCCCAGTATACGCCTGCTTTCGTCCATAGCTACCGGATCATATGCAATGACTTTTGCCCCGGCCTTTAAACATTCCCTTATAATAGTCAGCGAAGGAGCTTCCCGTATATCATCAGTTTTGGGCTTAAAAGCCAGTCCCCACAGAGCAATCTTTTTCCCTTTCATATCCCCGCTGAAATGGGCCTTTATCTTATGAAACAGCACTGATTTCTGACGGTTATTGACCGATTCAACCGCTTTCAGAATATCAAGGGAATAACCGTTTTCGTCGGCTGTCCGGATAAGGGCCTGTACATCCTTGGGAAAACAGGACCCCCCATATCCCGTTCCGGGATAAATGAATTTATTGCCGATCCGCGGGTCCGACCCAATGCCTCTTCGCACCGCGTCAACATCGGCTCCGACAATTTCACATAAATTGGCAATATCGTTAATAAAACTGATCTTTGTGGCCAGCATTGAATTAGCAGCATACTTGGTCAATTCCGATGAAATAATGTCCATGAATAATATGGGATGGCCGTTAAGCACAAAGGGTTTGTATAACCGCCTCATGATCTTTTTTGCTCTTTCCGTTTCCGTACCCACAACGAGCCGGTCAGGTTTTAAAAAATCCTGAACCGCACTGCCCTCTTTTAAAAACTCAGGATTCGACGCAACATCAAAAGGAATGTTCATTCCCCTTTTATCCAATTCCTCCCGGATGACTTTTTTTATTTTTTGTGAAGTACCAACCGGAACCGTGCTCTTAGTTACTACAACAAGGTAATGATCCATATGCCGGCCTGTTTCCCTGGCGACATCCAGAACATGTTTCAGATCAGCGCTGCCGTCTTCATCGGGAGGAGTTCCCACAGCAATAAATAAAACCTCCGCATCCTTTAAACTTTCTTCTAACCTGGCAGTAAATTTCAAACGTCCTTTTTCTATATTTCTCCTGAAAATATCCTCCAGACCTGGTTCGTAAATGGGTACATGACCTTTTTTCAGCTTGTCAATTTTAACCTTATCTATATCCACACATTTAACAAATACACCGGTTTCAGCGAAACATGTACCGGAAACAAGTCCTACATATCCTGTTCCAACTACGGAAATTTTCATTTGCTTATATTTATTATTTTCAATGGTAACCCATGTAATCCTGTCCGCCTGAGTCGTTCAGGCGGGCCTGTGCGACCGGGGTCGTACGTGCGGACGTTCATTCCTCACTCTCGCATATTCTACTTCAATCATTTATTTTTCATACTTGACTCCGCCATGTAAATGAACAAAATATGCGAAGTATAAAATTATCCTTCGCATATAATAAACTTAAAAAGCCCCGATTTTTTTAATTAATTAATGAGTCAGGTCTAAAAATTAAATTAAATGAATACTTCATAAAATCGTATTATATTTATATTGTTAACTAACAATTAATTATAAAATATTTAACATTTTATTCCGTATTATTTTACTTTTTATAATGAACTCATTAAACCTATTTCTAACCAAATATTTTTCCCAATTATATAAAATAAAAATTATTCTAAAAAATAAAATATTCATTTTTAAACCGCGTGTCAACAATATGTCCATATCAACCAATGAAAAATAATAAATTCTTATATTATTTTACAAAAAATAATTTTCCTATCATTAAACATTCTGGTTTTACGCACTACCCAACCGAATGGCAGCATTTCTATTATAAGGACCGGCAAAAATTTCCTGTGATGCATTTATTTATTGAATAAATGAAACGAGCATGATTTTAAAATCACCCTGGACCCCAGGATATGACTAAAACCGGTGCAGTACCGCCCGGACAACACTGGTCGGGCAGGGTTCCATGGGGTCTCAAATTTCTAATTAATTTATTTATAGATAATTATAAAATCTTAAACACAAAATGTATTCTTAATATTTTGTCTTATTTAAAACCAGTTTTTTAATGACCTGTCTGCCGTCAATGTCCAGTTTTACAAGGTACATTCCTGATATCTTATCAGCCATGTTGAAAGTAATTTTTTCACCGGCTTCAACCATTTTTTGTAAAACTATTTTTCCTGTTATATCCATCACCGATAAACCGACTTTATGAAAACCTGAACTAAACTTTATATTTACCAAATCCCTGGTTGGATTAGGGTACATATGTATATCAAATTTGTCGGTGACCGGGTCGCCAACAGCCAGCAGGTAATCCTCCACACAAATACTGAAAGTATCGGCAGCCATACTTCCTGAATCGTCTTCGGCTGTAACTACTATATTTACACAACCTGTGTCGGCCTGCAAAGGTTCACAAACCAGTGTGTCGCTTTGCATAACCGCCCATGGAGGTAAATTATCAGTACCTTCTTCAACAACCGTTAAGGTAAGTATATCGTTGTCATGATCGTCAAACATTTCTCCGGGAACTGAACTTAACGGTACTTTCAGTACATCACCGGCACGAACCCTCTGGCCGGCAACCGGGGTAACAAGGTATGGGGGGGAATTGAGGACGGTGACCGTAACCCTAAAAGATACAGTAGAAGTGTTCCCTCCTGAATCTGTTGCACGCCAGGTTTCAGTGGTTGTTCCCGGCGTAAACAATCCGCCTTTCCCCACTCCGCTCACCTGTTCAAGCGTAACGCCGCAGTTGTCGGTAACAATTATTTCAGGATAATCAATTTCAGCATAATCCTGACCCGGCTCTGCTACTACTGTTATATCTGTTACAGGCTCTATTTCCGGGGCAATGGTGTCATTAATTGTTACAACTGAATTACAGGTTGCTCTGTTTCCGCTGGGATCGGAAACAGTTAAGGTTACTGTATTTTCTCCAATGTCAGCGCAGTCGAATACGGTTTTACTAAGAAACATACCGGAAATACCACAGACATCGTAGCTGCCTCCGGCTAAATGATTGTATGTTGGCGACCAGTCCGGTGCGATCACTGAAATGTCTGGATTTACCTGGTATGGGAAAATCATAGCTTCACCTTTTTCATCGAGGAAAATCTCTATGTTATTACACTGTGCTGTTGGTGCGATGGTATCCCTGACAGTAACCGTGGTATATGTACTTGATTGATTACCGCACAAATCTGTTGCAATTACTTCTACCTCGACATCCTCACCAACATGAACACATTGGAATGAACGCGGAAAGACACTGATTTCCAAATCCTCTACTGTAGTGCAGTTATCCGTTGTTCCTGCCGAAATATTTTCAATGTCGCTGTAAGTTAATACATATTGCCCGTTTTCCCTCAGATAAACATTTAAAGGATTACCCACAACCTCCGGCGCTAATGTATCAGAGACATATATTATCTGTACCTGGTCTTTCGCGGCATTGCCGCTGTTGTCCGACAGGCTCCAGGTGCGGGTTATTATTATGTTCCCCGGACAATCACCTTCTTCAATTTGATCGGAGAAAACAGCCTCTGTACCGGAGTCACAGACATCACTTTCATCGGTTACATCACCGGTATACAATACATATGCATTATACCGGCAGTCGGCATCCGTATAAATCGTTGTGTCGGGAGGAGCTGTAAAGGCCGGGGGGATAGTGTCCAATACCGTTACCGTAGCTTTGTCATGGATAGATATAGTATTATCAACAACAAGAGTTACTTTAACTTCATTATCCCCTAAATTTGAGCAGTCAAAACTATTTATGTCTGTTAAAGTGTCAATTGCTGCCGAAGTCTTCACAACCAGGTCCGACGGGATAATTGACGCATTTCCCAGAGAATCGAGATAAACAGTAATATCTTTTAATAAGAGCAGCGGATCAGTTCCTTCTGTCCACTCGTAAGCGCCAATATCTATAGTATCATTCTGAACACGGATTTTTCCCCTGATATCCCCGGGAAGGGTATTGTATTCATTCTTTCCTGCATCCATACACGGTGAGTTACCGCAAATCCTGTAGTCTCCGTCATCCGGATACACAAATTTCGGATCGGAGGTAATACAATTGTTTGCAACAGGCGCATCACCATAAATTTGATTGCCATAGCAGCAATAGTTCAAAGTAACCACCGACTGGTAACTATATATTTCTTCACCCATAATAGTAGCTCCATTACCCCAAATAATACAATTATTTAGCACAGGTGATGAATTTTCATTATATAATCCGCCGCCCCTGTAAATTGTGTAATTGCCGCTGATTGTCACATTTGTAAGTTCAGGCGATGAATTAATATTGCATATGCCGCCTCCGTCCAGACTGGAACTATTGCCGGTAATAATGCAGTTAACCATAACAGGATTTGAAACAAAATTATACATTCCGGTTCCATTGTTGTTGGAAATGGTTACATTAACTAGTTCAGGCGATGAATTCACATTTACAATACCGCCATTGCCCCGCGCCGAATTGTTGCTGATGTCCACATTTACCATACGTGGTAAAGAATGATTTGTGTTATATATCCCTCCACATTCTGTAGCCGAATTGGATATGATGGTCACCTTATACAAAGTTGGTGAAGAGCAGTCATTATACATCCCTGCTGCGATATTACCAAAATTTCCGGTAATAATTACATTGGAAAATGTGGGCGATGAACCAATATTGCAAATACCACCTCCGGAATTCTCGGGTTCACCGCCACCGCTGGCATAGCCGTCAGTAACTGTCACCCCGTCAAGCAAAGCAGCGCCGGTCAGGCCCAGTCCTTCAGGGTGATAAATAACATGAATACTGTTATCCTCTTTTCGACCTTTTACATCAACATCACCGCTCAGAATAGTTGTATTCAGGTTAAAATTCCGGGAGTCTAAGTTGAATGTTGCCGGATTTTCATTACCTGCAAAACCACCATAAATCTTCACACCCTCTTTCATCCTGAAATGAAGGTAACGGTTGTTATTGCCGGACAAACCGTAAGACGATGTCGGATAATATGTTCCGGCGGCAATCCAAATCCGGTCGCCGGCAACTGCGGCATCGAGAGCCGCCTGCAGCGTTGTGAAGGCATCAGCCCAGCATGAACCGTCATTATCCCCTGCGGCATCATCGTTAACATAAATAACAGGTGACACAGCACTTAAAATATTTGTGGCTAATAAAATAACCAACAATAAGAAAGTAGATTTTTTCATTGATTTTTATTTTAGTTATTATTTCAGTTAGCATACTTAATATTTTTCTAAAAATCTAAAGTGCAAATCTGTTACAGTTATATATTGCATACCTCTATTGGAATAGCTTATTTATACTTTCATAACTTTTTATTGCTCTTTCCAATATCAATGCACACTGCAGAACTTCATAACGATTCCATTTTAGATATTCAGGTGTTATATTGTAATCACAATACCAGTAGGGTAATTTGGCATAAATAATTAAACATATGCCAATAACACCTTTCGTGTCTCTTTGTTTATCAAAATATTATTGAAGATGTACAATAATTGATTTTAATTTATATTGTGGTTTGTAAATTCAATCGCTGTGTAAATATATTCAAAAAAGTAATGAGTCCGCTTTAAAAACATATTTATTTATAAAATTTGGTTTAATCCCCTGACCCTTGAATCGGATTTTTTATCAAACGGTCCGTACATTTTGCCATTGTCTCCCAAAACCGGGACAACCACCACCAATTGGCGCGCTTTACTAAAGGTGTCAATTAGCTGCTGAACAATGCGAATCTGTTTATACGAACAAAAAAACCACTGTAAACAGCATCGAAATCTACATCCTTTTTTCAAAAATTACAATGTTAAGGCTAAGTTATACGCATCGTGGATAGCATTTTCCGCTTTCCCAACTTTTTGGGCATCGCCCACATAGTGTACCGGAATTTTAGGATCAAGATCAAACGGGGTATAGCTTTTCACCCCAAATCTCAGCCCTGACGTAACCTACTATTTCATTATAATCAATTACCTGGATAGAATTGTTCATTCCGCGTTGCAAAGTATCTTCTCCCGATATCCACAAAAATTCTTTTGCATTGCTGGCTGCTATGGTGATGCTGCCTTTTCTCTGGTCAACTTTTACCGATTGAATGGAAGGAGGTTAAGGTCCTTCATGACCCATGGGAGCATGAATATAGTAAAAACAGCCTTCCTGCATTGCATTTTTAACGCTGCTACTTGAGAGTTCGGACAAAGGAAAAACATTCCAATTGCGACCCAGGGCATTTCTTCCATGCATATTGTCGTTGGAAAAAGCCCAAAGGTTCCATGGAAGAGAAAGCAGTCCATGGATAGGTAACCTCATTATGATCGGTAATGGCCAGGATGCTGTACCCCATGGCATGGTATTCATCCGCCACCACCTGTGGATTCAGAATACCATCACTGCGTACGGTATGGGTATGAAAATTTGCCTTATGTTGCTCAGCATTCTCCCAGTTGGTGGATTGGTAGGGGTTGTTGATTTTTATTTCCGGCGATGTGCAGAATTGAAATAGCAGAATGGTCATGAAGAATAAAGAAATCAAATAAAATTTAAACAAGCAAATTCTTTTGAGATGATTTGATACAACTGACTCTTTTCAGGTATTTCCAGTTCATCAGGTTGAAGTTCTTCTTTCAGATTGTTTTGAAAAAAGAGGCGCCATTGTCCATCGTTATATTCGGCTGCGGTGAAGTTTTCCACCCAGTCGCCGCAATTTATATAGTAAACTGCTTTATTATTTACCATTACTTCCTTTTCCTTGGGTACGTGGGTGTGCCCACAAATTACAGTCTGGTAGCCCTGAGCCATAGCAGCGTTCAAAATTTTCGATTCGGTTGCCGAAAGATTCAGCTTATCGCGAATCAACCTGTATTTAATATTTTTATATAAAATAACTTCATTCATACCAATAAATAGAAGTACCTGGTTTAATAGCCTGTTCAACACAGAAAGGAATCCTTTTAGGGCCGCTCCAAATTTGGCCAGCCATTTTTTTCCATGAATGGTACTGTCGAAAATGTCGCCGTGAAATATCCAGGTTTTCATTCCATCCAGTTCCAGAATAAGCTGGTTTATAATTTTCAGGTTGCCAACAGTGGTTGGAGTAAATTTTCGTAAAAATTCATCGTGGTTACCCGTAATGTAATATACCTGCACACCCTTCTCCATCATTTTTATAATTTGCCGAACCACTTTTAACTGATTTTTCGGAAAATAATTCCGGCTGAAACGCCACGAGTCGATGATATCGCCGTTTAACACCAGAATGTTGGGCAGGATGGATTTTAGGTATTTCAGCACATTTTTAGGTTTGCAGGCATAGGTGGCCAGGTGCAGGTCGGAAATAACAGCCACTTCCAATTCTCTTACTTCCATAATTGTTAATATTCGGTTGCACAAAGAAGAGAAAATGAGATGAATGAACTGTTGCAAAAAAATTACGCTTTGAATAAATCAGGCATTTCATCAAAGAAGCAAAGAGCTTGTTGATTGGTTATTTTTTAACAGATTCTTAATCGCTTTGAATTAAATCCAGCCTACTTTAGGCAAAAAATTTATCTTTCTGCATTGAGTTATTGCATGTCAAAATTAGTCAGGTATATTTACCGGTCAGGGTATTTTAAAGATGTGTTTATTATCTCTTCATCAAATACTTATAAAACAGCACTTTCTTTAACAGTTGGCTTTTCCCTGGGTATTTTTCCGGTACCTGGAACTGTGACGCTTTTATGTATTTTGATATCGTTTCTTTTTCGTTTAAACCTGGCTTTACTTCAGGGAATGAACTGGTTGTTAACGCCCCTTCAGGTAGTGCTTTTGTACCCGTTTTTGAAAACAGGCCGGCTGCTGTTTTGTAGCGACTCAAAAGTGTTGCCTTTTGTATTGCCGGAAAATCTGGCGGAGGCAGTAAATGCCGAAACATTTTACCACATTGCAGAATTGCTGGCTGGCGGAATTATAATTTGGGGCATGGTTAGTTTGATAACAGGATATTTTTTGTTTCGGTTGCTATTGAAAATAATGGAAAAAAAGAATATCCGGTCGGCAACTGCTTAGGATACAATCAGGGAATTTAAGCGATTATCCCGATCCCTGGTTTCAGAATGAGTTTCCCCAGCCAGCTGCTGTTTTTTGGCTTTGGTGCCTTCGGATGCAGCACGGCATTCTGATGACTCAACCCAATGCATTTTTTACCTCTCAGTTTACATGCCCATGCCGAAACAGGCTCAAAATCGCTTATTACCACATCATATTTTTTTACCGGAATTTCGAATGTATTTTTTACAAAAAGATGAAGTCTTAATTTATAAATCGTTTTCAACAAATGAGTCCAGTCTAAAAAGGTCATAGGCAAAAATAAGGATTTAATTTCAAAATTAACTGTTCATAAGTCATGTTTGTAACACGCTGTAAATCAGTAATTTA
>CAZIOB010000021.1:0-8916 GCA_964540755.1 uncultured Prolixibacteraceae bacterium
GGAGCCCTCGCATTTGCTTTCACTGATTCTTTCTGGTTTTCTGCCGTGGAAGGGGAGGTTTATGCTTTATCTTCTTTTTTTACAGCTGCTGTTTTTTGGGCTATATTAAAATGGGAAAATGTAGCTGATGAAAAATATGCAAACCGCTGGCTGATCTTTATAGCCTATCTTACCGGATTGTCAACGGGCGTGCATTTATTAAATCTTTTGGCAATTCCGGCTATTGGCCTTGTTTACTATTTCAGGAAGTATGAATTTTCATGGAAAGGACTTCTTTATGCGTTGTTCATTTCTGCATTAATCCTGGCAGGAATTCAGTATGTCATCATTCCGGGACTTCCACGTCTTGCTTTTCTGTTTGATAAGTTATTTGTCAATGGTTTCGGATTGCCTTTCAATTCAGGTGTTTTATTCCTGGTATTTTTGATAGTTATTGTCTCTGTTTGGGCTGTCCGCTATACAATCAGGAAAAACTTAGTTATGTGGAATACTGTTGTTAATTCGGTAATTGTAATATTGCTGGGTTATTCCTCATTTGCCCTGATACTTATAAGGGCTGATGCTAATCCGCCAATGAATCAGAACCACCCTGATAATGCGTTTTCATTACTGCGTTATCTTAACAGGGAACAATATGGAGATCGCCCTTTATTCTATGGCCCTTATTATAACGCACCTGCAATTGCAGCTAAGGGGGAGAAGAAGTTATTCAACAAAGTGGATGACAAATATGTGGTTACAGGTACTACCCCGGCAGGGACTGTCTATGAGAAGGAACTGCAAACGGTTTTTCCGCGGATGTACAGTAAAAATCCTTCTCATATTGATGCTTACAAGGAATGGGGAAGGGTGGAAGGTATCCCGGTCAGGATCAGAGGCCAGGGTAAGACTGAAACAGTGATGAAACCTAAGTTTTCAGAAAATCTCAGGTTCTTTTTTACATATCAGTTGGGACATATGTATTTCAGATATTTTATGTGGAATTTTGCAGGCCGGCAAAATGATATTCAGGGTCATGGTAACTTTCTTAATGGTAACTGGATTAGCGGAATAGATTTTCTTGACAAGTGGCGTACAGGGCCTCATGAAAAATTACCGGGTTTTATGAAAAACCAGCCTTCGAAAAACAGGTATTATTTTTTACCGCTTATATTTGGATTGGCAGGGATGTTTTACCAATATAATAAAGGCCGGAAGGGCAAACAAAGCTTTATTGTGATAATGACACTTTTTATATTCACAGGTATTGCAATTATTGTTTATCTTAACCAGACGCCAATACAGCCAAGAGAAAGGGATTATGCATATGCAGGATCATTTTATGCTTTTGCGATATGGACAGGTTTGGCTGTTCCTGCTATTTTTTCGGTAACAAAAAAGATTATTAAAGGGATTCCGGGAGCTGTCCTGGTTATTATTACTTCTATTATACTTGTGCCGGGAATTTTATTGACAGAAAATCTGGATGATCATGACCGTTCAGGACGATATATGACGAGGGATTATGCAATCAATTACCTTGAATCGTGTGCACCCAACGCTATTCTTTTTACCTATGGTGATAATGACACTTTTCCCCTGTGGTATGTGCAGGAGGTTGAGGGTGTGCGTCCTGATATAAAAATTATCAATATGAGTTACCTGGGAATGGACTGGTATATAAGTCAGCATCTTATAGCTTCTAATAAAGCAGCGCCCATACCCTTCTCATTTGATGAACACCAGTATTATACAGGAACAAGGGATGCTGTTTTATTTAGGGATAGAATCGAAGATCCTGTCAGTCTTGCTGAAGCTATGAAGTTCCTGGGGAGCGATGATGAAAGGACCAGAATAAAAATGAGAAACGGACAACTTCTCGATTACTTTCCTTCAAAAAATTTTTACATCCCGGTCGATAAACAAAAGGTGATTCAAAATGGTACTGTTCAGCACAAGGATTCATCGTTAATAGCAGACAGGGTGGAATTCAGTATAGACAAGGAATATATAACAAAGAGTGAAATGGCTGTCCTTAATATTATTGCGGCAAATGACTGGGATAGGCCTGTATATGTGGTTCACAGCCTCCTTCATACAGGAAATATTTTTTTTACGGAATGGCTTCAGTTTGAAGGATTGGCTTATAGGTTTGTTCCTGTTAAAACAAAGCCGGGTAACCTGTATTCAGGACATGTCAATACAGATATTTTATATGACAATGTAATGAATAAATTTGTCTGGGGCAATGTTAATAACCCAGATGTTTATCTTGATGATTATAATAAAAGAGAGATAAAAATTATTCAGGCACGTTTTATGTTCGCCAGACTGGCTGAAGAGCTTGTAAATGAAGGAGAAAAAGTTAAAGCTACAGAGGTGGTGGACAAAATGTTTGAATTGTTTCCCGATGAGCGTATTCCTTTGAGTTTTGACTCTTTCCCGGCAACAGAACAATATTTTCGGGCAGGTGAGTATGAAAAGGGAAAAGATAAAGTGATTAAAATGGCAAATAACAGTTTTGCTTTGCTGGATTATTATCTTTCATTGCCTGAAAGATTTGCAGTAGTTGTTGAGGATCTTCAGGAAAGGGAATTGGCACATATCCAGAATATGCTAACCCTTAGCAGGAAATACAACCAGAAAGATTTATACAGTGAAATTGATGGCAGGTTGAAAGATCTTATTGGCAGATTGTCAAAAGAAATCGGATATTAGTGTTCCTGTCTCTTTTCTCAGTTTTTTTATTAGCATTTTTATCCCTTACTCTTAATTCTGCAGACTCATCAAGTTATGTCTCATGCTCTATAAGGGTCATTAAGTTCCCCTCTGGTCATGTCTGTTTGATTATGGTTAATTAAGAAATACATTGGGAAATAAATGGATAAGTCCGGATAAAATTCCCGCCCACGCCATTATTGAAATAATCATATAAAAAACAATATGCCTGCGGTGCGAATAATATTTCCCGGCAAGAAAAGCGCCCAGAGGGATTGTCAGAAACGGAGGTGTGGTTACTATTATTCCCCAGAATCCGTATGTTTTCCTGAAGCGGACGATCAATCTGTTTTTACGGGTGAATATTTTCGGTTTTTTACGTTTTGTGATTTTTTTATATAGATTATTATACCTGCTCTTTATTTTGCCGGGCAATATCCGGGGTATGTATGATAATGCAGTCTTTAAACCCCTTATAACATATTTGCTGAGGTAATAAAAAAATAAAAATCCTCCTATTCCGCCAATAAGAACAGCCACAACAGCTTGTTCAAATTCAAGGCCGATGATCATGGCATAGGGCAGCATAAAAATATATTTGACCGATGCCAGTAAAATTATATGCAGAATTTTTATTATCATCATAACAGCCTCTGTTAAACGGATAAAATTTTTATTTGTTTTTAAAGATGCCTTAAATTTTTATAGTGACTTTCATTCTGCCATACTATTGAAAAATCAGTTATTGATTGAGATTCACAGTCAGACTTCTGTACTAAGTTATATTTAGTTTACCACATTTTGAGGATTTCCATCCATAAATGCTTTCAGATTTTTAGCTGCTGTTTCCATAAGTCGTATCCTTGCTTCTCTTGTAGCCCAGGCAATATGAGGGGTAATATAACAGTTTTTTGCTTTAAAAAGCGGATTATCCGGTTCGGGAGGTTCGGACGACAACACATCAAGGCCGGCGCCGGCAATTCTTCCATTATTAAGTGCATCTGCAAGATCCTGTTCATGTATGAGCGGTCCCCGGCCGGTATTGACAAGGAATGCCGAAGGTTTCATTTTAGAAATCGTTTTTTTATTTATAAATTTTTCATTTTCCTCTGTCAGAGGGCAATTAATACTTATAAAGTCACCTTCAGCTAATAATGTATCCAGGTCTGTCTGATGAGCCTGCATTGAAGTTTCTTTAGGGGTTCTGGTATTATAAATTACTTTCATTCCAAAGGAAAGACCTATTTTGGCAACAGCCTGCCCGATCTGTCCGAAGCCTATAATTCCCAGTGTTTTGCCGGCCAGTTCAATTTGAGGTGTAATATGATAGCTGAAATGTGTACTTCTGCTCCAGTCCCCTTTTTTTACGGAGGCATCATGACTGGAGATATTTTGAACATAATTCAGTATATGGGAAAAAACCATTTGTGCTACCGACATTGTGCTGTATGCAGGAATGTTTGTCACTGTAATTCCTGCTTCCTTTGCTGCTTCGTTGTCAACTATATTAAATCCCGTTGCCAGTATGCCGATATATTTCAGATCAGGAAGTTTTTGCATAGTGTCTTTGTCAAAAACAACTTTATTCGTAAAAACAGCCCGGGCGCCTTCGGAGCGTTCTATGGTTTTCTCAGGAGGTGTGTAATCATATATGGTACATTCGCCCAACTGCTTAATACTTTGCCAGCTAAGATCTCCGGGATTAAGTGTATATCCGTCAAGTACTACTATTTTCATTTTTTCTCATCTGTTTTTGCCATGCTTATCTGCAATTTTATGCCATGGCCGTTTTATTGTCAAAATTATTTACGATATTTATTATATCAAAAATACTTTAATTATGAAACCGACAAAAAATATAATTTATCCGGTTCTCTTTTCTCTGGCTCTGATTATGATCCCTTCCTGTGCCATAAATCCTGTTACAGGAAAAAGACAGATAATGTTAATATCTGAGGAACAGGAGATTGCAATGGGTAAACAATATGATCCCCAGGTGATATCTACTTTTGGCCTCTATGAGGATGAAGAATTGAGCAATTTTGTAAAAGAGAAGGGTAATGAAATGGGTAAAATATCTCATCGTCCTTACCTGGAATACCATTTTCGCATCCTTGATTCACCTGTGGTCAATGCATTTGCCGTCCCCGGAGGTTATATATATCTGACAAGAGGGATATTGGCACAATTTAACAGTGAAGCCGAGCTGGCAGGTGTTTTGGGGCATGAAATGGGACACATAACTGCGCGGCATACTGTTAGCCAGCAAAGCAAACAACAACTGGGACAACTTTTGTTAATAGGCGGAATGATAGCTTCGGAGAAATTCCGTGATTTTGCCGGTTATGCCATGCAGGGAATGCAATTATTATTTCTCAAGTTTAGTCGTGACGATGAACGGCAGGCTGACCAACTGGGTGTTGAGTATGCTTCACATATTGGTTATGACGGACAGGAAATGGCAAATTTTTTTAATGTACTGAAGAAAATGAATATGGAATCCAGCCATGGCGGCATCCCGACATTCCTGTCAACTCATCCTGATCCCGGAAATCGTTATGAAGCTGTCAGCCAAATGGCTGAATTCTGGAAAGACAGCCTGAAATATTCTTCATGGATGGTAAAAAAAGAGAGTTATCTGCATATGATTGACGGAATGGTTTATGGCGATGATCCAAGACAGGGATATGTCGAGGGCAGTGTCTTTTATCATCCGCAGATGAGATTTAAGTTTCCTGTTCCTTCTTCCTGGAAATTGGAGAATTCACCTCTCCAGGTTCAAATGGCCCCTGATGACGGCAGAGCAGTAATGATTTTTACATTAGCACAGCAGGATAATCCGGAACTGGCAGCTGAGACTGCCTTGAAAGATTTGAACCTGTCACTTCTCGATTCGAGAAGAACTGTTGTTAATGGAATGCCTGCTGTTGCAACTGTTTCACAGCAGGTTTCCCAGGATCAGCAGACCGGCCAGCAACAGATCATCAAAGTACTTTCACATTTTATTGAATATAATGATCAGGTATATGTATTTCACGGAGTTTCCACTGAAGAATACTTTAATTCTTATTTCAGATTATTTGAATCAACAATGATAAATTTTGACAAACTTACCGAGGCTTCAAAGCTCAAAGTCAAACCAAAAAGAATTGATGTCAGAGAAGTCAGGAGTCCCGGAACTCTGGCCAATACTTTCAGGTATTATAACGTACCGCAGGATCAGATGGAGCATTTGGCTTTGCTTAATAATATGGAGCTTTCGGATAATGTTAATAGAGGGAAACTGATAAAAATTATTTTGGATTGATGGTAAAAATATTACTATATCCGTTTTCACTTCTTTACGGGATTGTCATTTATATTCGTAACAGATTGTATGATCTGGATATTTTAAAATCCAGAGAATTTGATGTGCCGGTTATATCAATCGGAAATATTACTGTAGGAGGCACAGGAAAAACACCTCATGTTGAATATTTGGCTGACTTGTTAAAAGATAAGTTTCAGGTGGCTACATTAAGCCGCGGCTATAAGCGGAAAACTAAGGGATTCCTTTTAGTCGGGACGGATATGCCTGCTAGCAGGGCAGGAGATGAGCCTCTGCAGATTAAAAAAAAATTTCCGGAGATTAAAGTGGCGGTATGTGAAAACAGGGTTGCCGGCTTAGAGAATTTATTAAATTCCGATAAAAAAAATTCCCTTGATGTTATACTGCTTGACGATGCTTTTCAGCATCGCAGGATATCTGCAGGAATCAACATACTTCTGATTGATTATAACCGGCCGCTGGATAAAGATATGTTACTTCCGGCCGGCAGGCTGCGGGAAGGAGCAGTACAGGTACGCCGGGCTAATATTATTATTTTTACCAAATGTCCCGCAAATGAGGTTACTCCTATAAAAAGGAGGATAATACAAAAGCAGATTAAGATAAAACCATACCAGGAACTCTTTTTTACTACTTTTGTTTATGATAAAATTAAGCCTCTCTTTTCAGGGAACGAATCAATAGATGATCTTTATGAGGATCATTCATATGGTATCATGATTGTAACAGGGATAGCTTCTCCATGGCCTGTCCGGGAATATATGCAGCAATTTGCCCGTGAAACCCGGATAATGTCTTTTCCTGATCATTATTATTATTCCCGGGAAGATGTGAGATTAATAATGCGTAAGTTTGAAGAGTTAAAATCTATTAAAAAAATAATTGTAACTACAGAGAAGGATGCTGTTCGTTTTGCTGATTTGACAGGACTGGATGAATCTTTCAGGAAAGTTATTTATTTCCTGCCTGTTAAAGTTAAATTCCTTAACAACGAAGAGATTTCTTTTAATAAAAAGATTATAAATTATGTTGGAGAAAATAAAAGCAACCGCAAGCTTTTTAAGCGAAAGATTCAAGGCAAGTCCTGAAACAGGCATCATTTTAGGCACCGGCCTGGGCGGACTGGTAAAAGATATTGAAATAATTGATTCTGTCCCGTACGGTGAAATTCCTGATTTCCCGGTGACAACGGTTGACGGGCATTCCGGCAGGCTGATCTATGGGAAGCTGGGGAAAAAGGAAATATTGGTTATGCAGGGCAGGTTTCACTATTATGAGGGTTATACAATGAAAGAGGTTACCTTCCCGGTTCGTGTAATGAAGTTTATTGGTATTAAACATCTTATTGTTTCCAACGCATCAGGCGGATTGAATCCTGACTGGAATGTGGGAGACATAGTTATTATAAATGATCATATCAATTTTTTTCCTGAAAATCCCCTTTCCGGTAAAAATGACAATGAACTTGGATCCCGTTTCCCGGATATGAGCAAGGTATATGATGAAAGGCTCAGAAACAAGGCAAAGCTTATAGCGCTTGAGTATAACATACTTTTAAGGGAAGGTGTCTATATTGGCGTTCAGGGTCCTGCCTACGAAACCCCGGCTGAATACAGGATGTTCCGGCTGTTGGGAGGTGATATTATCGGAATGTCCACCATTCCGGAGGTAATTGCGGCCAAACATATGGGCCTTAAGATTTTTGGCATCTCCATCATTACCGACAGCGGGGTGCCCGGACAAATAGTTGAAATTTCACATGAGGAAGTGCAAAGGTCAGCCATGAAAGCAGAGCCTAACATGACAATGATAATAAGTAAATTAATTGAAAACGTCTAAATAAAAAATAATGAGAAAATTAGTTGTTATTATAATGACTATTATTTTGATACCGGGTTGTAATAGTAGCGATGATAATAAAGTTGAGCTTGTTATAGATTCAAAATCGAAGCTGGGAGAGGGAGCTATCTGGAATTATAAAACAAATGAACTGGTCTGGGTTAATATTACCGGCGAGATTTTAAATTTCTATAATCCTGCGATCAATAATAATAAAGAAATGTTTACCGGACAGATGATCGGGACTGTTGTCCCTGCCTTGTCAGGAAAGATGGTAGTTGCGTTGAAAAACGGAATTTATATGTTGGATCCTGAAACCGGGACAAAAAGTTTAATTGCAGATCCTGAAGAAGATATTCCGGATAACCGGTTTAATGACGGGAAATGTGACCCTTCAGGCCGGTTCTGGGCAGGTACAATGAGTATGTCGGGGAAAAGAGAGGCCGGTGCCCTTTACCGTCTGGATCCCGACAGCACCATACATAAAATGATAGATAATGTCACTACATCCAATGGCATTACCTGGTCATTGAAAGATGGTAAAATGTACTACATTGACACTCCCACAAGAAAAGTGATGGCCTGGGATTACGATAACGAAACCGGGGATATAAGCAATCCGGAAGTCGCCGTTGAGGTGCCGCCTGACCTCGGGGCTCCCGATGGCATGACTATGGATGCTGAAGGAAATCTCTGGATTGCATTATGGGGCGGTTCTGCAGTTGGATGCTGGGATCCCCGGTCAGGAGAGTTGTTGCAAACTGTTGAAGTACCAGCTAAAAATGTAACATCCTGTGCTTTTGGGGATGAGGATCTAAAAACTTTATATATTACTACTGCCCGTCAGGGAACCAGCGATGAGGAACTTAAAAAATACCCCCATGCCGGAGGAGTTTTTAAAATTCGTATGAAAGTGAAAGGGTTAGAGGCTTGTTTTTTTGGCGATAGTCCTGATTAGAGTCCGTCTATAAAGTCCGCTGCCTGCGTTACGCTTGCCCTCAAAATGGTCATTTACAATTAGTAAACTCACATTTTTCGGTCTGCGCAAGCCT
>CAZIOB010000022.1:0-6437 GCA_964540755.1 uncultured Prolixibacteraceae bacterium
CTATTTTTTACCACATAAAATCTGTGAATTAAATTTAAAATTGTAATTTTAAATCGTTAACCTATAAATAAATTAATCGATTGTTTCCGGTGGGCAAAAATATAAAAATTTATATAATAAAGAACATTTTTTAAAAATAATTTTTGCTTTTAACAAAATATAATAAAGTGAGGTCGTGATTAAGGTATATAATGGATTTTCATTTTAGATTTTTAGTTGATATAATATTTCCGGTTTAAATTTAAAATTGTAATTTTAGGTCGTTAACCTAAAAAATATAAATATGTCGATTAACAAAGTTATTTTAGTTGGAAATGTCGGGAAAGATCCCGAAATCAGACACCTCGATTCAGGAGTCGTACGTGCAAGTTTTCCTTTGGCTACCTCAGAGTCATACGTTGCAAAAAACGGGGATAAGGTTACATCTACCGAATGGCACAATGTTGTGTTATGGCGTGGATTGGCCGAAGTGGCCGAAAAGTATGTAACCAAAGGCCGTCAGTTATATATTGAAGGCAGGATAAAAACCCGTTCTTATGATGACAGGGATGGAAATAAACGTTACATTACCGAAATTGTGGGTGATGTAATGCAAATGCTTGGAACACGGCGTGATAACCAGCAGGAAGACGGTCAGGGATACAGTGAAAATCAATCAGGGGAAGAAAATCTTCCCGAACCTGATGAACCTGACATGGAAAATGAGGAAGCTGACGATCTTCCATTCTGACAGGCAGGAGGGGTATCTCAAAAATCTTATTTAACAGGAGAGCGGGTTAGTCGTGCATAGCACATAAATCAGGCTTAAATTCATCCTGTTTATTGGATAGTTTCATCCGGTAAGAATAAAAAAGATTTTTGGCATGCCCCTTTTCCAATAGTGGCGTGCCATACAGATATGTAATAAATTTAATGTGTTTTCAGGTTTAATTTTTTCCGTAGTCACAAATAGGAAAATTGAAAAGTATTAGTTAAATTACTATCTAAATTAATAATCGGAATAATGAAGTATAAATTATTAATAATTCTTTTAATCCCTTTATTATTCGGTTGCCCCAATAAACCAACACCTAAGCCCCGTGGTTTCTTTCGAATTAATTTTCCCGAAAAGCATTATCAGATGATAAAAAACAAAGACCTGCCATACAAATTTCAAATACCTTCCTATGCGGAAATAGAGCCAGACCAAGAGAATCCGGGAAAGTATCACTGGATTAATATAACATTCCCTGAAAACAAAGCTGATATCCACGTATCATATTATGATCTTTCAGACAAAAATGTTTCCGGACAAATACTTCTTGCAAGGTTAATAGAAGAAAGCAGGGAGCTGGCATATAAACATTCTTTAAAAGCAAGCGCTATCGAGGAGAAAATTTTCATGAATCCCAAAAAAAATGTTTTCGGCACTATATATCAAATACGGGGAAACGCCGCCTCGCCAATGCAATTCTATTTGACCGACAGTACAGATCATTTTATAAGAGGGGCATTATATATAAGGGCCACTCCTGATATCGACTCCTTAAAACCGGTAATAAGCTTTATGGAAGAGGATGTTACCCGGATGATTGAAACCACAAGGTGGAATTAATGGCACTTTCATTAATAAAAAAAATAAAATCCGGAACTATCGGCGTATGGGAACTTGCAGAATCCAGCCTTGAATTGTGTAAATCATTTGTTTTTGCATATCAGGAAAAGCAGGAATACAGTAATCTGAAAATTGAAAAAAGAAAACGTGAATACCTGGCAGTAAGATTACTACTTGACAAAATGACCAATGGTAAAAAGCAAATTCAACACAATTATGAAGGTAAGCCTGCCATTAAAAATTATAACCTGAACATCAGCATATCACATTCAGCAAATCTGGCAGTAATATTAATTTCGGAATATAATTCAGGAATCGACACAGAAAGGCTCGACAGAAATATAGAAAAGGCTGCAATTCGTTTCCTTCCTGAAAATGAGCTGAAAAACACTCTTAAAGCAGATAATCCGCGTCATATGCAAATTATATACTGGTGTGCCATGGAGGCTGTTTATAAATGTATTTCCGGTCAGATCACAGATATCAGGTCACAGTTCAGGATAGTACCTTTCAATCATGATGCAAATGGGGGAAAGTTTAACGGGGAAGTGGCTCTGTCGGGAAAATTATTGTCTTTTTTCTTTGAATATTTTTATTATAAAAACAATGTGATTGTCTGGTGTGTTGAAGATAACAGGAAGAAATAAGCAATGAAAAGGGCTTGATTGCAAAATGACACGGCAGCATGGTTGAAACATATACGGATTCAATATGCAATATTTGAAAACAAACAGATGAAAAAATCAAGAAATCAAATACTGGTAATCTTTGGCGCTTCGGGAGATTTAACCAAACGTAAATTATTACCGGCGCTTTTCGATCTGTTCATGCAAAATTTATTGCCTGAAAAATTTATTGTACTGGGTGCTTCCCGCACAAAAATGACTGATGAAGCTTTCAGGAAAAAGTCTGATCAGTTCCTGCCACGTAGAAGGGAAACAGAAGAATTTAAAAAATTACTTTTTTACGAAACTATAATACCAACCGAAGCGGAATATTTTAACTTGCTGGCTTCCCGTATCAGTAAATTAAGTAAAAAATTCGGGATTGATCCCAATTGTATTTTTTATCTGTCCACTCCCCCGTCTGTGTATGGCATTATTGCCGGGAATTTGGCAAAAGCCGGGTTAAGCAGTTCTGAGAAATACTTCAGAAGGCTGATAGTGGAAAAACCTTTCGGAGCTGATCTTAATTCTGCCAGAGAGTTGAATGCAGACTTGCTGAATTTTTTTGATGAAGGCCAGCTTTACCGGATAGATCATTACCTGGGAAAAGAAACTGTCCGGAATATGCTTGTAACACGTTTTGCCAACGGTATTTTCGATCCATTGTGGAATCGTAATTTCATAGATCATATTGACGTTCCCTTCAGTGTATTCCGGGGACAATATACTGATTCTGTCATAAAGGGAAAACAGGCATGAGTGATTTCATAATTTTTAAGTAACTTGTAAGCAGAATATAAAAAAACAAATATGTCAACCGAAGTTAGAATCTACAAAAATCCTAAAAAGGCCTGTAAAGCAGTTGCCCGTGAAATAAAAAATCTTGCGGCAGCTCATGACCATAACAGGCTGGACATAGCTCTCTCCGGTGGAAATACACCGAAAAAGTTATTTAAAATATTAGCTGAAAAATATATTGATGCCATTTCATGGGATAGTATTCATTTTTGGTGGTCAGACGAACGCTGTGTTCCGCCCGACGACAAATACAGTAATTTTGGACTGGCATATAAATATCTTTTCCGGAATATAACACTGCCAAAAGAAAATATACATCGCATAAGGGGCGAAAATGATCCTGAGACAGAAGCTTCCCGTTATTCTGAAGAGATATCAGGCAATTTGAATTATAATGATAATGGCCCCATTTTCGACCTGATCATACTGGGATTGGGTGAAGATGGTCATACTGCATCTATTTTTCCTGATTATCCGGCTCTTATCGATGAAAAAAAGATAGCAGTTGTAACCCTGCATCCTGTTTCAGGCCAGAAAAGGATAACATTTACCGGAAGTACCATCAATAACGCAAACAGGGTATTTTTCCTGGTAACCGGCGAGAATAAAGCTATTCGTATTGCAGAGATCATGAACAATGATGAAGCGGCAAAATTATCACCTGCCTATTATATCGAACCTCAGCATGGTAAACTTACATGGTTTCTTGATGAAGGTGCAGCATACAAAATATCTTAGGGTTTTAATCTTAGGACCTCTTTTCCAAAATCTATCGTTTCAGCTAAAACTCTGTCAACAGATCCGGAAAACATTTCACAGGCAATAGCATGATCGCCGGCTTCGGGGAAAGCTGCTTTTACTTTTTTGTGATCAGGCGTGGAGAGCTGTTCATACATCTTTAGCATAGCATCGACCCTGACTGTTTTATCCTGGTTATCATCATCTTTATAGTAATAACCCAAAAAAACCGGTGCTGTAACCTTACTGAATGTCTCCTCGTTTACAACTGCTTCCACAAGTTGCTGAAGGTAAACCACCGCTTCAAGCCGGTATTTGCAATACCAGTACCGGCATTCCTCTGCAGTGGAATCCGGATTTGTTATACGGTATTTACCATCATATACCGACCTTGCAAACTGTAAACCCCACGGTTTTGAAAGCAGGAATGCCGAATTATTGTTTATCTTAATATTTGGAGAATACAATATCAGTCCATCCACATATTCTGGAAAATCGGCAGCCAGTTTCAATGCCAGGGTTCCACCGGTTGAAGTGCCCATGATGATGACTTTTTTCCCAAGACTCCTGGCTGCCATCAGCGCTTCTTTTGCAGTGGCCCACAGGCGGTCAGGGGTCATATCTATGAGTGGGTCAGGCGTATCCAACCCATGCGAAGCCAGGCGCGGCAGATATGCATTACAGCCAAAATACTTTGCAAATTCGATATTAACAGGATATCCTTCATACCATGATGCTGAAAACCCGTGCAGATAAAGCAGGCAGTAATCAGTTCGTCCCCTTACAGAGCCATTGTTCCATATTATACGGGATTCGTTATCGGGACGGATATTCAGGCCTTCCTCTTTTTCGCTGATATACGACTGGATATTACTCAGGCTTGCCGGTAATGACGGAAGGTTTTTGTCCATTTCCGGTTTATCCGGCACCGGGCCTAATAGATAAGCTGCTATAAGAACTAATATAAATATTAAAAGGTATCGTTTTAGTTTTTTCATCTCTTGCTCAAATTATGTATTTATTAATTGTATCAGGATACTCAATATTAGTAAGGAACAAACCGTGAGCAGGAGCAGAGGGCCCGGCAGCACACCGGTTTTTGCTTTCTATAACAGATATGAAATCATCAATGTCTGTTTTTCCCCTGCCAATCAATAAGAGCGTGCCGGTAATAGCCCTTACCATGTTTCTTAAAAAACGGTCAGCCCTGATAGTAAACACGACCATATTTTCTTTTCTCTCCCACTCAGCGAAAGATATCTTGCAAATATTTGTTTTTACATTGGAGTGTAACCTGCTAAAACTGGAAAAATCATTATATTTTTTTAATATGGAAGCTGCTTCATTCATTTTATCTAAATTGACATAAACATTGCAATAATATGAAGTATCTGTTATAAAGGGATCTTTCACCTGCGTGACAAAATACCTGTATGTCCTGGAAATGGCGCTGAACCTGGCATGAGCATCAGGCTCAACTTTATCAATCCTGTTAATTGAAATATCTGAAGGCAGTAAACTGTTTAACCGGTAAACCAGTTTATTGGTATTAATGTCAATGTCGCTGTTATAAGAATCAAAATGAAATACAAAATATGATGCATGTACACCTGTGTCTGTGCGCCCGGCACCCACAGCCTTAATTTTTTCTCCCAATAAAACAGAGAAAGCCTTTTCCAGTGTTTCCTGGACTGACTTGGCATTTGGCTGGATCTGCCAGCCGTGATAATGTGTTCCTTTAAAACTTAACTGTACAAAATAGCGCTGCATGACTCCAAAAATAAAAATTAATTTTCTGAAAAATTGACAGTTTTTTTGTTCAATAAATCAAAAATTTATTGCTATAATCTCCTATCTCCTGTCAATCAGTCAATTAATGCTTACATTATGACAGAAATATCACAATGGTATTTTGTTTGTTATTTATTAAAACGAAAACAGTAAAAAACTTTTAAATTAATAAAAAATATGGAGGGTTAAAGTCATGACACTAGCAAGAAGAAATGAAAATTTTTTACCGTCATTTTTTGACAGATTTTTCGGAAATGATCTTATGGACTGGAATCTTTCAAACTTTTCCAGTACCAACACTTCATTACCGGCAGTGAATGTGAAGGAAACAGATGATGATTATATCATCGAAGTAGCAGCCCCGGGAATGAGCAAAAAGGACTTCAAAGTTAATATGCAAAACAATGTTCTGACAATTTCTTCAGAAAAACAGGAAGAAAAAAACGAAGAAGAAGATAACTATACACGCAGGGAGTTTTGCTACCGTTCATTTCAGCGCTCATTCACTGTTCCGGGACATCAAGTAGATAGCGATAAGATTAAAGCCAGCTATAATGATGGCATCTTATCCATTAATCTTCCCAAGCGCGAAGAGGTAAAGCCAAAGCCGGCAAGAGAAATTAAGATCTTGTAAAAAATTCAGGCAGGAACATATCCTGCCTTTTTTTTTGCCGGGCCCCGAATCCCGTGCAATATCATTGGCAACGAAGTCAGGTGCCTCTTTTACTAATTGTCCGGTACCTAAGGCATTATTACGAAATAACCTGAACATTTAGGCTTGTTCTTTTTGCTTTTTACTGCATTGAAATTTTTCGCCATAGCTATGGCTATGCCTCAAAATTTTGCTTTGT
>CAZIOB010000023.1:0-6599 GCA_964540755.1 uncultured Prolixibacteraceae bacterium
CTCTCTGTTTTTTTGAGAGTATTTCGAGACGCTCTTTCAACAGCTTTGAACCTTTGCCATTTTTGGCTTCATACAGATTTTTTGCTGCTTCACGGCCAACTCCGTTGTCTTCAATAGTTATTAGTATACCCTGGGTATCATGAGGTATAAGATTTAAACCGGTTAAGGCTCTGTTAGCCTGGGCTTTAAAGTTTTTATTAGCTAAAACATTACTTTCCGGCCTTACTGTATCTTCATCATTTTTCGTCAAACTATCTGTTTTTGATATTTGTTTCTCAGGGGGTAGGGCGGTCAGCCGTATCACTTCAACCTTGATTTCCCGGTTACCTGCTTTATTTTGCAATCCATGAATGATAGCATTTTCAGCAAAAGGCTGCAACAGTACAGAGGGTACCATTGTGTTGTAAACATCTATACTCTTATCCACAGAAATATTAAAATCAAAATCGAAGCGCAGTTTTTCAAGGTTGAGATATTGCTGTAGCATTTCAAGTTCCTCGGCCAGTGACACCTCCTCTTTTTCAGAATTTTGCAGCACCTTCCGGATAAGTCCGGCGAAATCTGCCAGGTATAAATTAGCTTCATGGTTCATATTTTTACGTACCAGATTCTGCACCGAGTTAAGGCAGTTAAACAGAAAATGAGGATTCATCTGTGAACGGATCGCGGTAAGTTCCAGCTCTCGCAAGCGTCGCTGCTGCTGCTCTTTTCGAAACTGCTGCCGGGCTCGCCATCGCCAGAATAAAAATGAAATAAGGGAGATCAGCATGATGCTTCCAAGAATAATAATGATTAAGATCATTTGCGACTTGTTAGGTCCTTTATCACTATCTTCAAGACTTTGTCCGGCCATTTTTATGATCTCCTTTGAGTTGTTGCTGATACCCAGCAATTTACCGTTTTTATCATAAGCAATATAATGTCTTGAATTATTCATGAAAACATCAAGCAGGTCATTTTTATGGCTATCAAGATATAACTGATGAGCAACAGGTTCTGCTTTTAAGGTATATTCTTTCCATTCCCTGAAGTTGCTACCATCGGTAACCAGTACCACATTAAATTCAGTATTCTCCTTTGCAATTCTGTCCCAGTAATAGCGTTCAACCGACCAGTCGGAGGTTACATAAAAAACTGCCGGTTTTTTGCCCAGAAAATCCTTCATCTGTTTTTCTTTTCCTTCGATATCAAAGAATATGATATCCGGTACATAATAATCTTGTTGCCACTTCAAATTATTACTTTTAATTTTTTGTAATTCACTTACAAATTCGTTGTCATCACATTTCCGGATCATTAAATCGAAATATTCATCCACTTTTTTCAGTGTATGTATCTTATTGTTGGATATAAATTGATTTTCCTGTCTCAGTTCATTTAAAAAGATATCAACCAGGTAATTATACAGAGGGTGACCTGTAAGTGCATTCCGTGCAAATTGCACCTGGTAATCCAAATCATTTATATAGTAGAAAGCCGGTGTAACTCCGTCTAGAATATATAACGGATATTGCACCTCCTTAACTTTTTGCACCCTGATAAAATGGTGCGACAGATATTTCCTGGCCAGAAACCGCGAATAGACTCCATGTTCGTTGTATATTTCATAAAGGTTCAGGGAGTCGAGAGTCTGTTGTATTTGTTTTATGTCCAGGTCATCCGGCACCTTCAGGTTATAATAACCGAAAGGAAAATTTGGTTTATTCCGGTACCAGCCATATATATCAAAAAAGGCATAATAAAAGTAAGCTCTTAATTCATTGGTAATAAAATCAAAAACATTGGCAGGAATTTCATTTATATATTCTTCAGTGAAGGTATTAAATTCCTTATAATCGTTTATGATATCATAATATGTGACAGTCCCGGAATAGATTCCTATCCTGTTAAGGTTGATACGTTCATGGAAGATATTATATTTTTGACGGACATCATACAACAATTTTTCCGCACCGGAATGGTCACCTTTGAATTTAATATCCCAGGGAAATGATTCTCCTTGCGCCTCAAAATGAATTTCACTGCCAGGTTCAGCATACAGACATAAAGCTGGCGGAGTATTATTGGAATGGTAAATTCCGAACTGCAGAAAGACCAACCCTGCATGTTCGATTTTCGTTTTGATCCTGAAGGAGTTTTTCTCATCGGGAAAGACAGTTATCTGATGAAGTTCATCGCCAAAAGGATTTTTCAGCATAGCAAGAGTTACTTTTTTGGCGCCGGGATTTTCAATAGTTCCTGATATTATTAAAGAATCAGGTTTTATGTCTGAATACTCTTTAAGCTCTGTTTTATTTATATTATATTTTTTAAAAAAGTTTTGTCTGCCAAACCGGTTCGGATCATCTAAAGTATCCAGTTCTGTAAAATAATAACCGGTCAAAATATTTTTAGATTGATCAATAGTAATTTTTCTGGTCATTAATCCGGCACCTTGTTCAAATCTGTTTTGGGTGATTGTTATTTGAGAGTTATTGTGATTCGTGCAGGTTTCAAAATTTGTGCTGTCAACTGCCGCGCCTTCAAATTCTTTTATATTAATTTGAAAAAGAGGCTCAATTAATGAAGTAATTTGTCCGAAGACTTCTTTATCAATAATTTCAATTCTCTTATCAATTTCATCTTCAGGGAATCCTTTTTTAGCCAAATGATCTTTCATTTTCTCAAGAACCTCCAACTGGTTTTCCAAATTCAGCATATTGGTTTCAAGGTTTATACTATATCTGAAATTCACCCTGCAAAGCAAGCCCTCATAAAAATCAGGAGGTCGTTCGTTATAATATTCTTCGCGATATTCAGGAAACCTGTAATCCTTGAAACAGGTTATGTCCGAAATGGGACTCTCAATAGTGTTTTCTGTCAGCTTTATATTAAAAAATTTCTTCCCGTCAGTTGATTCATTATCAACCTCTACTTTAAAGGTTTTTACCCTGATCAGCATATTCCGTTTTTCACCATCCTCATTTTCCCAATAATTTATATTCCGGAATTCATATGTGTATTCCTTTCCTTTTTCAGGTTGTAAGACAATCATGTCATTCTGCGCCGAAGAGTTCAGACTCAAAAGTAGAGCAAAGGCAATTATGAGTATTATAGCCGGATTTTTCATGCTCACGTAAATTGATTTACCCAAAGTTGAAACAAAAAACTGAAAAGTAAAAGGGGTAATTATTAAACGGCCGGATTAGTTTATTGAACGGCAAAAAGTGAAAGCTTTATTTATTTACTTGTTCAATTATCTGTTTTTTTAATTCATCAATTTCCAGGGGCATTAAATGTGCATTAACTATTTTGCCATCTTTATCGACAAGAGCATATTGCGGGATTCCATAAATATTGAATTTTGCCTTCAGATGTATCCATTCATCATTTGAAAGCCTGACATGCTCCCCCTTTATGTCGGGAATTCTTTTTTTGTATTCTGTCTCGGGTGAGGAAGGGTCTGTGATATATAGAAACACCACATCTTCATCTGCCAACTCATCTTTTAGAGGCTTTATTTTTTCAATTCCTGCAATACAGGGGCCACACCATGTTGCCCAAAAATCAACATAAATAACTTTACCGCGATATTTTCTTATTATCGAATCGAAGATTTTGTCACCTTCAGTTTTCAATGAAGGAGTCTCCGGATAATTTTTTATTTCATTTTCTGCTCTCTTTTTGTAAAATTCAGCAATTGCATACTCTTTCAGATAATCAGTACTGATAACCTGTTTTAGTTTTTTAAACTCTTCCTCATCCGGACTACCTGTTTCATTTTTAAGCCCTGAGAGATAATTTTGTAATATAGTTATCTCAACTGGCAGTCCCGCTGGTTTTCCCAATAGGGCATTCAAATTCTTTGTTAGATTATTCACGTAAAATTCATTGGAGATATTTATTAAATCACTCCAATGTTTTTGTCTGAAGTTATTCAGCACCACTCTATACGCTTTGTTGAAATTCCTTGCATTTTCATCATTATAATTCTCACACAAATTTAAGCGGATGTATTCAATCATATCTTTTTCTTCCCCTGTTATTTCAATTTCTTTACTGTTCAGTTCATTTGCCAGTTCAGTTAAGATGTGATAATATGATCCCTGGGGACTTGAAAAGTCGTTAAGTTTTAAAACGTTTATTAAATTAATATACTCGGGACTGACTAGAGCAATGTCGCTGTTAACAGGAGTATCTTTTATTCTTTTTAGCAGATTTATGTCAAAGGGAGCAAATTCAAATTGTGGAGGTTCCGTGATTCCTGACTCCATGCGACTGTAGAATACAGCCCTTCTTCTGTTTTGATTGAAACTTACTGCATTGGCAGCTTCCCGGAAAAGAATATCAAAGCTTCTTAACTGAAGGGTTTTGTTACCAATATTTCTCTCTTTTATGATCTGTTCAAGTTTTTGTTCTTCAGACTTTCTTGTGTTGATTACATGTTCAATATATTCGATATCAGTCATATCTTCTATCTCTTTGACCAAGTCCTTATTGCTTACAGCTATATTTTCAGTGGCTTTCAGTCCATAATTGACAGCAGCACTTACACCCATGAAAAGCGAAGGATATTCATCAATACCTGTATTGGCAAGATGGAAAAGTGTTTTGCCGGGTTCGAAAAAGAGTCGGGTACCTGTGTAGGGTAAGCCAACATAAACCTCTTGAGGAAATGCCAGGGGAAATTCAACTGCAAAACTGCCATCGTCTTCTATTTTAAAGGCATAACTTTCCTTCTGATTGTTCAGCCGGTTTGTTATGCGGATTAATCCACTGCTTATTCCCAGGCGTTTTGAATAACCTTTCAGGTATCCACTGTAAATAACTTTTCCCGGATCAAGCAGTGGGTTTTCAAAGTTACCCTCTCCGGATATCTTTTCCAGAACACGAGGATTTTTTGAATAGGGTATCTCTGCATCTTTTCCTGCTCTCATATAGCAATATTCGCCGCCATCATGCCTGCAGTACAGAGTTTGTTTTTCAGAGCCGCTTTTAAATGATACCACCTGACGGAAAAAAATGATACCGGGTTTTGTGTAATTCTTTATTGATAATACTTTCAAAAGAGATACGATTTTTTAAAACCGGCAGGATATTTTTCAATTCGGAAACTATATTTCTCATTTTAACTACTATCGGGTAATACGAGCCTGCGGGAGCTGTCCGCCTGTTTTTAAAACGGTTCGATACCGGTTTAAAAACAAAACAGCGCCAGAAAATAAATCCTGACGCTGCTGAAACAACCATCGGTATAAAACTTCGCCCCGGGTTGCTGTCCGCCTTAATCTTCAGTTTGATCCTGGTATTTCTGCTGTAAAAGGTTTCCTTCATACTCACGGTAGCTTGGTCCCCTGACCTCCACCTGCACAGCGTGATGATATATCCTGTCTAAAATGGCTGCTGTAGATATTGGATCTCCCAGGTAATCCCCCCAGTCCTCTTTTTCAACGTTGGTTGTAAAGATCATGGATTTGTTTAGCTTATAACGTTCATCTATTACTTTAAATAAAAGATGCGCCTCACGCGTAACCTCTAACTCCAAACGATCGTGCCCCATCTCATCTATGACCAGCAACTGGGGATTCACGTATTTGCGCATCCTTTTTACAAGTGTTTTTTCATATACCCCGATGTTAAGATCATTTAGCATGTCCGCACAGGTTGTGTAGTATACCTTAATACCTTTTTCACAGGCAATCATTCCAAGGCTTTGGGCTAAATGACTTTTGCCGGTCCCGCAATCCCCGTACATAAGTATCGATGATCGGGTTTTTAAAAAATCCATTGTGGAGAGATCCATAATAAGTTTCTTTTTTTTTATGAGATTGGGCTGAAAGGAAAAATTAAAATCCTGTAACAGCTTATGAGGCCGGGGAAGCCGGCTTGCCTTGAGGCGGTATTTTATACCTCTTTCCTTTTTATCATCGGCCTCCATCTGGATTATATCTTCAATAAAGCGGTAAAAGCCCATGTTCGATTTGCCTGCTTTCTCTATTATAGACTGATAGTTAAGCGGCAGTTTCTTTAACCCGAGATACCGGCAGTTTTCTATAAATTTATCGCTCTCTCTGATAGTCATTGAATGATAGATTTTTTTGTAACAGTGTTATCTAATTTTTCTTCTCTCCATGTACACTAAGAAAATTTTCAATGGCCCCCGACTCATATACTTTATATTTCAGGCCACGTGCCACAGCTGTCAAAATATCCTGCTTCTTATAGGTTGCCCTGAGTGATAACACCCTTAGCAGGTGATGCCTGACAGAATTGGGCTTGTGTTTTTTCAGCTCTGCTATATACTCACCCATAACAGGGCCAATTGATTCCACGCGGCTGATTATCTCTTTTATCGGGGGAAGCGGGGAAGGATTATTTTTTTTGTCATCCCTGCCGATATACTTATCCGTGCTGCCCTTGGCGGCAAGAGGATGATCTGCGATCTCACTGCCGTTGTCTGTATAGATTATTACCCTGTCATCGGTCTCCCTGACAAGGCATGACTTGTGCATATAACCCGATGGAACCGCATAAAAATATCCGCTCCACTCTATGCAGGACTCGTTGTTAACTATCCTGTAACCGGTAACCGAGGTGTCGTAATGTTTGGCGGGAAGGGG
>CAZIOB010000024.1:0-4062 GCA_964540755.1 uncultured Prolixibacteraceae bacterium
AGGCTGTCGCACCGTATTGCCAGACTTATAAACTAAATTGAATATACTTAGGAAGTACTATGAGATCAAAAAAGTGGACGAAAGCTGATATACCTGATCTGACAAGGAAAATAATTATAGTTACGGGAGGTAACAGCGGATTAGGTTTTGAGTCGGTAAAGACATTTGCAGAAAACGGAGCTGAGGTTATATTAGCATGCCGCTCATTAGAAAAGGGAGAGATCGCAAGAAGAAGGATCGGCATGGTTAAAGGGAAAATTATAGTAATGCAATTGGATCTGCAGGATTTCTTTTCGATAGAATGCTTTGTAAATAAATTCAAGCAGAAGTATAATTGCCTGCATATTCTGTTAAACAATGCCGGCATTATTTATACTCCCTATTTCGTTACAAAAGATGGATTAGAAGGGCAAATGGGCATAAATCATTTTGGCCATTTTAAGTTAACCGGGTTATTACTGAATATATTAAATAAAACGCCAAAATCAAGAGTTGTAAATGTAAGCAGTATGTCCTATAAATATGGACAAATGGACTTTGGGAATCTTATGTTCGGGAAAGGAAATTACTCGCCCTGGAAATCATATGTCAGATCCAAGCTGGCTAATTTACTTTTCACTTACCGGTTACAAAATTTTTTTGAACAGCATAAAATCGACAGTATATCAGTCGCCGCACATCCCGGCGCTGCAGTTACTAATCTTGGCAGAAACTTTCAAAGCAAATTCCTGTATAAATTAATAATGCCATTAGCAATGATTATTATTCAGAGTCAGGCACGTGGGGCATTGCCTCAAATCAGGGCAGCAGTTGATCCCAATGTTAAAGGAGGAGAATTTTACGGGCCACACCGTACGATATACGGATACCCGGTATTGACCGAATCAAATGAAGCTTCCCATAATATGGAAGATGCACAAAAATTATGGGAGATTTCCGAAAAAATCACAGGAATAATATATTCTGACATACTTTACAATATCAATAAATAGGGTCGTCAAAGCCAGGTAAGGCATTCAACGGTATTGCCAGCATGCATTGCCATTACTTTCGAAACTACGCCGGCACCAATGGCCATATAATACTTGATGCCCCCTGTAACAAAAATAACATTTTCGGGCAACCCAGGGTTACAAGCACTTTTAAAAGAATAACTGAGTTTGAACTTGACACATTGATAATCAGTATTTCTATATTATCTCCCGGCATTAAGTTCATCCTGATACTGCTTAAGCTCATCCCATTTACCTGTGCAGGCCAGAAGTGCCTGTTTTGGCCAGGTGCCCGGCTCATGCATTTGGTATCTGGGACCGCCAACTTCCAACAGGATTTCTTTAATTTTTACGGGGTCGGAATGTGATAATTTAATCCATGAATCAATTCCACTGCTTTTTAAAATGGATTCAATTTTTTCGCCTATACCCTCCACTATTTTAAGGTCATTTTCGGCAAATTTATACCCAAGTGCTTGAGCGGCAAGGACGTCATCAAAAACTACCTCAGGTATATCACCGGGTACAGAGAGAAATGATTGTTTCCAGAGAGACAATTCATCAACTTTAGATTTTAGAAGTAAAATTTCTTCTTTTGTTTTGTCACACTCATCTTTTAAATGAGCTGTCTCTTCCTGAGCTCTGTTGCAGATCTCTTTTAACCGGTTAATTTCTTCTTCTAATGCAGTATATTTACGGTGTTTGTACTTCCGGAGAAAATATCCGATAAGAAAACCAATTAATGCTGCAATGAGGAGGACAACCAGGATAAATATCAAATCGGAGGTAAATCGTTCAGACATATCATTAAATTTATTGGATTATTATTTCAGCTCTGCGGTTTTTGTTGCGGCCTTCCCTTGTGCTGTTATCTGCCAGAGGCTTCCGGTCGCTTTCAGATTTAACTTCAATGGCGCCGGACTCTATGCCGGCTTCAATCATCTGATTTTTAATAAAGTTTGCACGTGCAAGACTCATATACTCTTTAGCCGGATCAGGTCCGATACTGTCAGAGTGGCCGGTTATTAAAACTTTTTTACCGGGATTGGCTTCAAGATATTTTTTTACCCGGCCAAAATAACTGCTGGTTTCAGATGAAACAGGAACTTCTTTTTTATTGAAATCAAAAAATATTGTATGAGAGTCAGGTTTAGGTATTTGTGGAACAGTAATTTCAGCTTTTATGGTATCTGCCGGATCTTCTTTAACAATTACAGGTTCTTCAGTAGCTTCTTTTGCTTTAAAGCAGTCTTGTCTGATCGAACAAACATAAATATAAGAAGAACCAGCTATCCAGATAAAAAGCAATGATGACAGAAGGCTAATCGCAGTTCTCATCTTTTTGTTTTCTATAAAGTTATGGAAAAAAATTGAATAGAGTTATAAAGTTGTGCAAAAATAACTGTCTTAACCCAATATAAGTATATATCTTTTTAACTGTATAGAAAAACAGAAATGCACTCCCTCTATTTGAATAAAAGGTAAAGATTATATGGCTTTGCAGCTTCCGCGAATTTTTATTGTAAAGAAAGAGTTACTTATTTAACATGCATAAGTTTGCTTCCTTCATATTGCCACCATCTGTCAACTGCATTAATATGGATAACATAGACACCAGGAGAAAGGTCAACGTCTGTTTCGGCAGTCCATATATGTTCCGAAATTCTTATTGCTCCGAGAGGCCTCCAGGGTACATCGCCCAGCTTCTTTTCCCATTCCATGGCAGCCAGTCTTGACGGATCGTCCTGTAAAGTCCTTTGCATTGTTATCCATTCTCCGTTATTCCCGATCTTCATTTTCACTGTTGCAGATGGTAATGCATTAAAAATATTTGCAGTTACTTTCATTTTTCCCTGACTGTCTGAAGAGATATAATCAGGAGCATCAATATGCATTTGGAAGTCAGCAGGTTTCCCGGCTGCTTTCCATTTTAGTTTCCAGTCATTTTTATCTATTTGCAAAAATCCATAAGAATTGGGAGTTCCGTCAGACATCATTGCATGTGGAATCCCATATTCATCAGGAACACCTGCCCACCATGCTCCGCAAACTGTCCCCATACTTATCATATGATGAGGTTTTTCTCCGGGGTATCCTTCCTCCTTGCCAATAAAGTGATGATAATGTTTGTGTGTATGAGCTGCAAGAGTGATGGTATTAGGGTGACTTGCTATTAACTGATAAAAAGTTTTTTTCTCATTTTCATCTTCCCAGGCCGTTGATCCTTCAAATGGTATATGACAAAGCAGAAACAGCAATTGGTCACTTTCCATACGATTGATTTCTTTACGGACAAACTCCATTTGATCTTCTCCCAGTCCTGTTCTGTAATATCTTTTGTTATCTTTTACTATCCATCTGACATTGTCGAGTACAATAAAATGGGCAGGGCCGTATGAAAATGAATAATAAGAAGGCCCAAATGTCCTGTACCATGAACCCCGCGCTTCATAAGTATTATTTCCCGAATAATCATTATCGTGATTTCCGGCTACATACCTCCACGGAACTCCAATCGTTGAATGAGTTTGTATTATATGGTCAAAAAGGTTTAAGTTATCAAATGTAATATCTCCCAGTGTTATTCCAAACTCTGCATCAACATTTTTTAATTCAGGTATTACATCTCTTGCCATATAGTAAATTTCCCGGTCATCACGAGGTTGTGTATCCCCAAAAACTAAAACATTAAATGCATTTTTTTCTTTGCTTTTGTAAAGAGGGAAATTTATCTGTTCAGGCAATTCCCCTGTCGGGCTTAATCCTTTAAATTTACTGCCTGACAGGCCTTTCGGACTATGCATATAATAAAAACGAGGCATTTGATTGTCGTCAACAGGTACCGCCCAGTTTCGTGGTTTTATTACAAATATAGCCGGGTATTCTGTTATTGACAATTCATAAACGCCTTTACGGTCTGTTAAAACTACATCACGTCCGTTAGAAACCGCTATCCCCTTAAGAGGTTTGTCACCCGAAGTATCATAAATCCCGTTACCATTTCTGTCATAAAAAACTATGCCCTTTACCCTGGCAGCAGGCTGCGCATAAAGTTCAGAAAACGGATTGA
>CAZIOB010000025.1:0-10451 GCA_964540755.1 uncultured Prolixibacteraceae bacterium
GGATTTTGAAGGACATAACTATTTATGGCCTCTTCCGCAGTCTGAACTGGATATTAATCCCAATTTAGAACAAAATCCCGGATATTGAGTTTCATGAACGATATTAGGTAGAATTGTTTTTTAAAATAGTAGCATATAACAATGGAACCGGTGCTTTTGCGCCGGTTTCATTATTTATACGCTATGCATGACAGATGACATGGCGGAGCAATTCCAAAATAATTTCCTCATGTTTTCGGCTGTGGCAATCCATTGACTATTTGATCGTATGTTTTATAACATAGTTAATATTTGTCCCTTTTTCTTTTTCTGTTACTCTTATAGCCGAAATATTTAATCAATAAAATTAATGGGCCTTTATTTATTAACGGAAAACCTTCTGTTTTTTAAATGGATATTTCATCCATCATTCCCGGAAATAAATTCATTCGGGGATCATTATCCTGAGATAAATTCTGAAGAGTACAAACCCGGAAAATGCTGGCACATCTCCCGGGTTGAATCAAATAATACCAAATAATAGTATTAATTCTAAATCGTGTGAAATTATGAAAAATTTTTGTTTAATTGGTTCTTTTAATATAGGGATCAAAAAGAAATGGAGGCGGATTATGCGTTTGACATTTTTTCTGATGATTGGTTTTATCCTTTCGGTTAGCGCGAACAGCTACTCACAGGAAACCCGTCTTGATATTAAGCTTAAGAACTGCACTATTGTCGATCTTATCGCTCATGTAGAGGATAATAGTGAGTTTGTTTTTCTTTACAAGAATGAGGATCTTGACCTTGAAAGGAAGATGAACATCAACCTGAAAAATGTAAACATTTTTCAGATCATGGACGTTGCACTGGAAGGCCAGGGAGTTAATTACGATGTTTATGAGCGCCAGGTAATTCTAAGTAAAGGAGAGAGCACAGTACCATGGTTGAACCGGGATCGTGCACAACAGGAGAGGACTGTTACAGGGGTTGTTTCAGATCAGGGAGGTAATCCTTTGCCGGGTGTTACTATTCTGGTAACCGGCACAACAACCGGAACAGTGACAGATGCTAATGGTGAATTCACATTAAGCATTCCTGGTGATGCAGAGACTCTGCAGTTTTCTTTTGTAGGTATGAGAACCCAGGAGATACCAATTGCAGGAAGAACCACTTTCACAATAGTGATGGAGGAAGAGACAATCGGGATTGAAGAGGTTGTTGCCGTGGGGTATGGTGTACAGAAGAAAGAAAATCTTACCGGTTCAGTTTCAACCGTAAATATGAATCAGGTTGACAGAAAAGTTGTTTCACATTCATCCCAGGCCCTGGCTGGTGAGATTAGTGGTATTTCCGTACGGCAGGGATCAGGAGAAGCTGGAGGAGAAGGCGCCTCAATCAGAATCAGGGGATTGGGTACTTTTAGCGGTGCAGGCAACTCACCTTTAGTTTTAATTGATGGCATCCCAAGTTCTATAGATAATGTTGATCCAAATGATATTGAAAATATTTCAGTGTTAAAAGATGCTGCATCTGCTGCAATTTACGGTTCAAGGGCCGGTAACGGTGTAATCCTTATAACAACTAAAAAGGGGAAAAAAGGTAAGCTTGAAGTAAATTATGATTCTCATTTTGGTATGCAGAATGCAACTGAATTACCTCAATTTGCCGATTCCTGGAATTATGCCAGAGCATATAATGAGGCTAATATAAATATGGGCCGCGGGCCGGTGTATAGCGATGAAGTTATTGCAAAATATGAATCCGGGGAGGATACTGATAGCTATCCCAATGTTCATCATTTGGAAGATCTTCTTACTTCAGGGAATGGTTTTCAGACTAAGCATAATTTAACTTTTAAGGATGGTTCGGACAGAATGCAATATCTTTTTTCTGCAGGTTATTTGAAAAAGAACGGAATGATAGAGAAAAACCAATATAACCGGACAAATGTGTTGTTAAACCTTACCAGTGAATTAAGTAATAATTTTAAATTAAATCTCAATATAAACGGTAATACTGCTAACCATGAAATACCTGCATCACATAATAGTTCCGGGCTAAATACTCTTGTTGACCATGCGACACGTTTACCTAATGTCTTGCCCGGAAAAAGGTCGGATGGTACCTATGGGCATATAGAATATACTGCAAGTGAAGCGTATTTAGATAGTAAGGGATTTGGACTTAATGAGGCAAAAAGCTTTTTAAGTAATGCCACTTTGGATTGGGATATCATAAATTCTTTAAAGTTAAGCGGTACGATAGGTTATTCCTGGAATTATAATCAACAGAAAGATTTTATGCCGGAAATTGTAATGGATGCATATCAGACAGTAGGGCCATCGAGGTTAAGAATCAGAAAGGCAGATAATCGTTATCTGATATCCCAAATATTACTCAATTATGATAAAACATTTTTTGATCACCATAATTTAAGTGTTTTAGCCGGTTATTCACAGGAATCAAATAAGAATCAGTGGACTCAGTCTTATCGTGATAACTTACCTAATGATTTGTTAACTGAATTAAATGCTGCCTCAGAAAGTAATATGCAAAATTCCGGAAATGCTGCCGAATGGGCTTTGATTTCCTATTTTGGGCGGTTAAAATATTCATTTAAAGAAAAATATCTGCTGGAAACAAATATTCGTTATGATGGTTCTTCACGATTTCCACAAGGCAAGAGATATGGATTATTTCCTTCATTCTCTGCTGCCTGGCGAGTTTCCGAGGAAGATTTTTTTCAAATATCATGGATTGATAATTTAAAAATTCGTGCTTCCCACGGAACACTTGGTAACCAACAAATAGGTAATTATCCATATCAAAAGATATTGAATCCGGGATTTGGTTATACTATCGGTGATTCTTATCAACCGGGAGTTTCGATGACAACCCTGCCTTTTGAGGATATTTCATGGGAAACAATTATTATTAGTGATATAGGTTTTGATGTTTCTTTATTAGACGGGAAATTGAATTTTACGGCAGATTATTTCTATAAAAAGACAAAGGATATATTATATCAAATATCAGTAGCTAACTTGTTAGGTCTATCTGCTTCTGAACAAAATGCAGGTATAGTTCAAAATAAGGGATGGGATTTTGAATTAAGCTATAATAATACAATTAATGACTTTTCATACAGCATTAGCAGTAACTTCTCTTTTGTTCAAAATAAAGTGTTAGAATTAGCCAATGTTGAAAGGGACATCAACATGGGATTATTTGTCGGGGAACAATTGCAGGCAATATACGGATTTGAGGCTGATGGTTTGTTTATTGACCAGGATGATATAGATAATTATCCTGTACAACCTTATAATGCTAAACCAGGGTTATGGCGGTTTAAAGATATAAGCGGTCCTGAAGGGGTTCCAGACGGTAAAGTAACTTTTGATGATGACAGGAAAGTTATTGGATCCCAAATGCCCAACTTTATGTATGGCATGGGGATTACGGCAAATTATAAGAAATTTGACCTGTTTGTTCAGCTACAGGGTGAAGGAGGTAATCAAAGACAACCCAGAAACTGGATGTATGCATTTTTAAATGCAGGGAATATCCAACAGTGGCAGTGGGAAGAAAGATGGACTACGGAAAATCCGGATCGATATGCAAAATATCCCAGACTGGAACATATAGGGGGAGGTAGTTATTTTACATGGCCATCGACTTACTGGAATATTAACGGGACTTTTTTAAGATTGAAGAATGTTCAGGTTGGATATACATTTCCTCCGCAGTTAATTAAATTCTTAAGTGATTTGAGAATCTACGTTAGTGGTGAAAACCTTATAACTTTTGATAATTCATGGCCTGGTTGGGATCCTGAAATGACTTTGTACGGAAGTTACCCGCCTGCAAGGCTGTTATCTTTTGGAATAAATGCTAATTTTTAAAAATATAATAATCATGAATAATATATTATCTAAGAGAATTATTCTTTTTCACCTGGTTTTTATCATTTTATGGTTACCGGGATGCGATAAGGATTTCCTGGAAAAACATCCACTGGATAAGATAAGTGAAGCTACTTTTTGGCAAAACGAAAATGATGCTATGTTGGCTTTGGTTGGCTGCTATAAGCATACATATGTTCATAACAGTACTGATGGCTGGAATTCAAGTATGCGCGAAGGAACAGTTTTCCATTCAGATATATCACAGTGTAAGAATGTCCGGGCGCCTGGCGAGATAGGAGCTGATATACACTCCAATTCCCAATGCTCCAATACAATGTGGAATTTAAATTATGAAGGGATCGCACGGCATAATTATTTTTTGGAAAATATTGATAAGGCTGATATGGACGCTGCTAAAAAAGCGGTAATGATTGCCGAAGTGAGATTTTTAAGGGCATATAGGTATTTTTATCTATGCCAGTTTTTTGGAGGTGTTCCTTTGATTACAAAGACATTAACCTTTGAGGAAGCTAATAGTGTAAGCCGGGCACCAAAACAAGATGTAGTCAGTTTTATTTTAGATGAATTTACCGAAGCAGCACAGGATCTGCCATTATCCCGTCCATCTGCAGAAAAGGGAAGAATTGAAAAAGGTGCTGCATTAGCGATGAAAGGAAGATTATTAATGGCTGAAGAACGATGGGCTGAAGCTGCAACTACTTACGAAGAGGTAATTAATTCGGATGTATATGATATTGATCCAAGATATAAAAAACTTTTTGAAGATGAAGGAGATAATAGTGTAGAAACCATCCTGGCGTTGAAATTTACGGAAAATTTGGATGGTGATGCAAAAGTCCAGTTTCAAATGCCATCAACTTTTGCAGGAGGTAATGAACATGCCCAGGTTTATAAAAATTTTGTCGATCAATTCTTAATGATTGATGGTAAAACTATGAAAGAATCAACTTTATATGATCCGGATAATCCTTATGCCAACAGGGATCCCCGTCTCGAAGCCACGGTGTTTTTAGATGGATACACAATACTTCCAAATGGTAAAACATATCATGGTCATCCGGATACCCTTGCCGCAGCTGGAGTAACCCAGGGCGGTATTACGGGATTTTCATACAGAAAGGGCTGGGATCCTGAATATACGGGCGATGTACAAAGTTATGGGGGAGATATCGCTATCATAAGATATGCTGAGGTTCTGTTAAGTTATTTAGAGTCCAGCCTGGAAGCGGGCAATAATATAACCCAGGAGTTATTGGACGAGACAATTAACAGAGTGAGAGGGCGTGTAGAGGTTAATATGCCTTTCGTAACTGAAAAAGATCCGGGTAAATTAAGAGAGATCATCAGAAGAGAAAGACTTTGTGAGTTTGCTTTTGAAAATTTGAGGTATTGGGATTTAATAAGATGGCGGATAGCTGAAGAAGTATTAAACGGGACTTTTTATGGAGTTAGAATTACTGATGATCCGGAATCATATACTGGTGGCTACGCTATTAATGATGAGGGTTATTTAATAAGTATTACAAGAAGATTTGAGCCGCATAATTATTTATGGCCTATTCCTCAGCGTGAAAGAGATATCAATCCTAATTTGGAACAGAATCCGGGATACTGATTTTTGAACATGCCTGGTTATAAATGTATTGTTAAATATATGACAGAAAATATTCGGGGGAACCAGTGTAAGGGCACTGGTTCTCATTTCCCTTTTTGGTTTTTAGGCTAAAGGTTTTTATTTTGATGAGGACATTTTAAATGGCTTTTTTGAAATAAACGATCAACCAGGTTATTTTTTTAATATTGATTTCTAAGTAATTTATTTTCTTATAATTAAAAATTGATGAACAAATGCTAAGGATATCTCTTTTATCGTTAATCTTTTTATGGTTATGTATCTCTTGCAGCAGGGACAATAAAACAGGGGAGGATTCAAAGTATCCTCAGGACAGGCCAAATATTATATTTTTATTAACTGATGACCTTCGGTGGAATGCTCTGGGATGTATGGGTAATAACCATGTTGTTACTCCTCATATTGATAAACTGGCTGATGCATCGGTTTCATTTATGAATGCTTATCATGTTTCACCAATATGCATGCCCAGTCGCGCTTCAATAATAACAGGCGAATATCTGGGTACCCACGGTTCATGTTTTGACCGCCCCACTAATTACGTTATAACAAAAGATGAGTTTTCCGGGTCATATCCTGTTTTACTTAAGGAAGCAGGTTATTATACCGGCTTTGTGGGTAAGTTTGGCTTTGCTGTTTCCCGGGAATCAGAGAAAATTATGCATGACAATAACTGGACTAAAGAGGAGTATATGCCGAAAAACAGTTTTGATGAATGGTACGGATACCCCGGACAGGGCAATTATCGCCTTGCTGATAACGGGACTTTTAACGGTTATGAAAATAAATGGGGTGCCTCTCATCTTAACGAGTTCATGGGTTACCAGGCCGTCGAGTTTATTAAAAATGCAAATTGTCAGGCAAAACCTTTTTGTCTGTCGTTGAGTTTTAAGGCTCCTCATGCCCCTTTTGATCCGGAAAAACATTTTAGAAGGTTATACGATAACAAGGAAATACCGCGGATGGTTAATGATGATCCAATGTATTTCGAAAATCTGCCGGATGTTGTAAAAAAGAAAAGCAGAAATGTCAAATGGTATTTCGGAAGGATGAACAGGCCTGAATGGCATATTGAAAAAGATGCGGTATATCAGGAATTTATTAAGAATTATTATGGGCTTATAACTGGTGTTGATAATGTTGTGGGACAGATAAGGCATAAATTGAATGAGTTGGGGATTGCCGGCAATACAGTCATTATTTTTACTTCAGATAACGGATTTTTCTGCGGTTCAAGGCAACTAATGGGTAAAGCGATTTTATATGATGAATCAGCTAAAGCTCCCATGATTGTTTATGATCCCAGATATATGAAAGATGATAAAGGCCGTCTGGAAAATGGCCTTATCTCACATGTAGATATTGCCCCGACTATTTTGGATCTGGCCGGTGTTGAAAAGCCGGGTAGTATGCCCGGGAAAAGTTTTATGCCTATTGTGTATGATAAAACAGAGGAGATCCACGATGCTGTTTATGGAGAGAATAATTTTGATAATCAGGAGCCTGTGATATCAGAAGTGGAAAATCCTGAAAATTATCAGTCGATTCGTTCAAAATTCGTGAGAACTAAAAATTTTAAATTTATCCGTTATCATGAGTGCCATCCTGTTATAGAAGAGTTATTTAATATGGAAAAAGACACCCTTGAACATGAAAATTTCATTGATAAGGAGGAATACCAGGATATTGCGCGTGAAATGAGGCAGATGTTAGATTCCTTTGAGGAAAAATTTGTCCATTATGAAAATATACTGAATGAATAAATTAATAAGTAAATGTTAATCTCATTGATAACCAGTTTAAAAAAATAATCGAAATATGAAAAATATTGTAAGCGTTAATATTATACTGCTGAATTTTCTTTTAATTGTTTTAAATCCTTCTTTAAGTTTTGGAAATAGAATAATGATAAGGAGATTAATTTTACGATGAAACTGCCAAAGGGAAGGTTTGATCTGGAAGCCCGTTTATTTGATAAAGAGGGTAAAGCATACCCGGTTTACTATTTATATATAGAAAAATTATAACTATTTTTATTTTTTGGGAGTATAATTAGATAATTAGTGTTTGTTATTGCTAATAAGTTAATATTCAGTGTTATAAAAATTTAATAATTGAGATATGAAATCAGCACTCACCTTTATTTTTTCATTTGTGATGTTTTTTAATGCATTATCACAAAAAAATCCTGACCGCATGAAGTGGTGGGAAGAGGCTAAATTTGGTATGTTTATTCACTGGGGGGTTTATTCGGTACCCGCAGGAGTTTATAACGGAAAAGAGATCAACGGTATAGGAGAATGGATTATGAACAGGGGAAAGATCCCTGTATCGGAGTATAAAGCTTATTCAAGTGAGTTTAATCCTGTAAAATATGATCCTGAAGCATGGGCTAAGCTGGCTAAAGAGGCAGGCATGAAATATTTGGTCATAACATCAAAACATCATGATGGTTTTGCATTGTTTGATTCCAAAGTAACCGACTGGGATATTGTCGATGCCACTCCCTACGGAAAGGATTTGCTCAGGCCCCTGGCTGAAGCATGCAGGAAGCAGGGTATCAAACTTGGGTTTTATTATTCACAGGCGCAGGACTGGAATCATCCGGGGGGTGCGGCTTCCGGAGGTCATTGGGATGAAGCACAGAATGGCAGCATGGATGAATATATTGAAAATATAGCTGTTCCACAGGTAAAAGAGATACTGGAGAATTACGGTGGTCTGGATATTCTCTGGTGGGATACTCCCACTGATATGACAAAAGAAAGGGCAGAGAAATTTTTACCAATAATTGCCGATTATCCCAACCTGATAACGAACAACAGGCTGGGAGGAGGTTATGAGGGAGATACAGAAACACCTGAACAGTATGTTCCTGCAACGGGTTATCCCGGTCGTCACTGGGAAGTATGTATGACTATGAATGATACCTGGGGGTATAAATCGACCGATCACAATTGGAAATCAACAAAGACCCTGCTCAGGACCCTGGTTGATATCGTAAGTAAAGGAGGCAATTATCTTTTGAATGTGGGGCCGACATCGGAAGGGCTTATTCCGGAACCCAGCATAGAGAGGTTAAAAGAGATCGGAAAATGGATGAATATAAACGGGGAGTCTTTATACGGCACTGTGGCCAGCCCGTTCCACTATTTAAAATGGGGCAGGAGCACACAGAAGGGTAATAAATTATATCTCCATGTTTTTGACTGGCCGGAGAATCAACAATTATCGGTGCCTGTCCTCAATAAGGTTAAAAAGGCATATCTGTTGGCGAAGCCTGAAAATACTCTTAAAGTTAAAAAAAGAGGATCAGGGAATATGGTCAAATTGCCTGTAACCGCTCCGGATGATCATATAAGTGTGGTTGTACTTGAACTGGACGGGAAACCAAATGTCCTGCCCCTGCCATCTGCCGGCAAGAAAGTACAAGCATCCTCTGAAATGCCTGATCATTCTGCAGTTAATCTGACTGACGGTGATCCTAAGAATAGTTGGCAGCCACTGGAAAATGACAAAGATATGTGGGTGGAAATTGACCTCGGGGAGGAGATACAAATAGGCGCTGTTTCTGTTGTTGAGCCCTGGCGGCCTTGGCATAACAAGGGACAGGAATTGTTGCTTCAGTATTATGAGAATGGCAACTGGCAGACTGCTTCTGAATTTAAAACTAATGGTACAGGGCATCTCGAAAATATTTCACCGGTAAGGGCAGGTAAATTCAGGTTGAAAATAACAGAATCGAAAGAGCCTCTGTTAAATGAAGTGATTCTTTACAGGGCAGAATAATAAATAATTTCTAATAAATGAAAAAATACCTGCTACCTTTCCTTATGGTTTTCGCTTTTTATCAAATGACAGGACAAACTCCTGTGTGGAAAAAGTATGAGATTTCTTTTGAAAGTTCAAAAGTGTATGATAATCCTATATATGATGTCAAGGATTTCAGAATTGCTTTTACTGCCCCATCCGGCAGGGGAAAGGTTGTCAGGGGCTTTTGGGATGGTGGTAAAAGCTGGAAAGTCCGTTTTATGCCTGATGAAACAGGATTATGGCGTTGGCAAAGTGAGTGTTCCGATGAGAATAATGACGGTTTACATGGACAATCAGGGGATTTTAATTGTTTACCAAATTCTGATAATAAATCTATATTTAAGAATGGAGCAGTCGGCCATCAGTCCGGAAAATATTATCTGACTCATAATGATGGAAAACCCTTTTTCTGGCTTGCCTGTACGGCATGGAACGGAGCTTTGAAATCCACCAGTGAAGAGTGGAATAATTATCTGGACCACAGGGTAAAGAATAGTTACAGTGTCATACAACTGGTAACAACAGAATGGCGGGGCTGTGATAAAAATCCGGAGGGTTTAACAGCCATAGATGGCACCGGTTATATCAGAATTAACCCCGATTTTTTTAAGCGTATAGATAAAAGAATCGATGAAGCAAATGCAAAAGGATTATTAGTATCTCCGGTGATTTTATGGGCATTACCCAGAGGAGAAGGACGACATTTAAGTCCGGGTTATACCTTACCTCTTGATGAAGCTGTTTTACTGGCCAGGTATATAGTTGCACGTTATCAGGGCAATCATGTTATCTGGACCCTGGGAGGTGATGGCCAGTACTATGATGATCAGGAAGTAAAGTGGAAAGAGATAGGAAGAAGGGTTTTTAATGATATTGATCATGCACCTGTAACATTACATCCGCACGGAAGTTCTTGGGTAGGAGATATTTATGATCAGGAAGACTGGTACACAGTTATGGGATACCAGTCTTCACATAACAATGGCAAAAGGGTGGTTGACTGGATCAATAAAGGGCCGATGTCAGAGATGTGGAGCAAACTCAAACCAATGCCTTATATTAATATGGAACCTAATTATGAAGAGATACGTTTCAGA
>CAZIOB010000026.1:0-25349 GCA_964540755.1 uncultured Prolixibacteraceae bacterium
TTATTGCGATATCAATGTCACTATCAGATCGTTGTGAGCCTGTAGCATAAGAGCCGAAAAGCCAGGCATCAATAAACTTTATATTATTTTCTTTCAGACATTTCAAATACTGTATTGATAATTTTAGAGCATTGTCTTTATCCATAATCTGCACTCTTTTATTTTTGTAACCCATTCTTTAGTAAAATCATCAGTGCATAGTTTATAAAAACTATTTTTATAATCGTCGTATCTTGCATTAATAACCAAATGCCCCAGGAACAAAGCCCAATGATTGTTTTTGTATTAAACTTATATTTTAATTTTGAAGTCGACTGCAGATTACTGCGATTTAGAGCACTCTTTATCTAACATCCAAACGATGGTTATTATTAAAATGAATATCTGAGATATAACCTATTTGCTGATTATGCTATTAATCAACCAATTTTAGCAGAACAAACAGAAGGTAAAGAACAGATTATTTACGGGAAGGTTTTGAAAGAAAAAAATAAAGAACCTCTTTATGGTGCTTCGGTTGTTATCCGTGGAACCACTATCGGCACTGTTTCAGATCAGGAAGGGAACTTTAGATTACTAAATCCAAATCCCAAAACAGACCCGGCTACAGGTGGATCATATACTGAACTGGTAATATCTTTTGTCGGATATGAATCAGAGGTTGCTATCATAAAACAAAACGAAGATAATTCAATTGTAAAGCATAGTTTCGAATTAAAAAGGGAGATAATTGGCATTGATCAGAATAGTTTTAGTCAGGCAAAAAAAATAGCTCATCCTGCAAACCAACCTGATAGAGCAAAATCAGACGAAAAAATATTCTTTATCGTAGAAAAAATGCCGGAATACAAAGGAGGTTTTTACTCTCTGGGACAATATATCACCGGAATGCAGGTAAAAACTGCCAAAGCAGAAAACCTGAAAGGAGAGGCATATATTGGATTTACAATTAATCCTGAGGGAAGAGTCACAGATGTTAAGATCATGGAAAGTGACAGTGAACAGATAGGTGAACAGGCCGCTAAAATAGTCATGAACATGGCAGACTGGGAACCGGGTGCTCAACGCGGGGTGGCGGTCCCGGTAGATTTTGTTATACAGATAGTATTTTGATTTTACAATCATGCATGAGCTGGGTCATATTGAGATGCATTTGGGCAAAAACAATGACAGGGAGTTTATCGATTTATACGGGAAAGGTATTGTGAAAAATGATAAAGAAATTGAGGCCGATAATTATGCAAAAGAACACCTTATATCTCCGTCAGAGTGGGAAGATTTTATTAAAAATTATGCTCCTTACACTGATGAAAAAATCCTCAGGTTTTCTGAAAATATGAGATACATCCTTATATAATCTTTGGCAGGATCAGTCATGAAATGAATTTTTTTGCCAGGAAAACAGATATTAATAAGGAAATAAAATACCCTCAAATACCATCTTCCCTTTATATTAATCGCACCTGCTTTTCAGGCATGAAAAACCAGTGACCACGAAGGCTGGTAGATATTACGACAAATTTGCAGGCTGCGGTGTTTCCGGGATGACCGGTATTAGACTTCCACCGAATGAATTGTTCCGTCAATCATCATTAAGTAATGAAATCCGGTTAAGAACATCATTTATTGAAAATCTAAGGCTCCCGGCAATAAGTTAATGCGAAACAGTTTTATAATTTATTAGAAAACATTAAATTTGTATTTCCGGTATTTTTATAAAATATCGGAACTGTAGTTACGATAAATTGCAAAAATGATAAACTTACTAAAATTCAACAGACACTGGAATGTGGGATTCAGGTATGAATTCCCCAAAACAAGGAAATTCATCGAAATCCTTAAACTGCATATTGAAAGCCGGCAAATATTGGAGCTTACAGGTTTGAGGCGGTTGGGGAAAACCACATTGTTTCTGCAGGTAATAAACACCCTGCTGGATCGAAATGTGGAACCGCAAAGAATATGGTACTTTTCTTTTGATGAGGATAAATATGATTTAGATGAACTTTTTACAGCTTTTAATATCCAAACCCGAAAGGATTTCAATTCGGATAAAATATTTATTTTTTTTGATGAGATTCAGAAACTGGAAAATTTTCAATCTCAATTGAAAATTTATTACGATTTATATCCCAACCTAAAATTTTTCATTTCCGGCTCAACATCACTATATATAAGAAAAAAAACACAGGAGAGCCTGGCAGGAAGGGTTTTTTCCTTTGAGTTAAATCCGCTTGATTTTGAAGAATACCTTCATTTCAGAAACAGGAATAATTATTTCGAAAATCCGAAAATGTATCATTCTGAATTGAAAATTGAATTTGAAAATTATTTATCCAGGCAATTTATTGAGACAGTTAATATGACTGATGATTCATTGGTTAAAGAATATTTACTGGGAATCATTAAAAAGATTGTTTTCGAAGACATTCCAATCATTTTTCCGGTTGACAATCCTGAAATTTTGTATGCCATTGTTAAAATAGTTGCCGAAAATCCGGGAATCTATCTTCATTATGAACATCTGGCCAACGATTTAAAAATAACATCAAAAACAGTTAGTAAATATATAAGTATACTTGAGCAGGCATTTGTGGTGAAAGTCCTTTATAACTACTCTGCAAATCAACTTACATCTGAAAAAAAATTAAAACGAATTTATCTCTCTTCCTCCTCTTTCTGTCCTGCAGTCAGCGGAAGCATATATGATTTCAAGAAAACAGGGTTACTTGTTGAAAATGCTTTACTGGCGCTAAAGTCATGGCAGTTTTTTTGGCGTGATGCATACAATCATGAAGTTGATTTTGTTGAGATAAAAAACAACCAAGTCCTTCCCGTGGAAGTGAAGTATAAAACCAAGATCAGAAACAGCGATTTGAATAACCTGTTTCTTTTTTGCAAAAAGTTTCATCTGCCAAAAGCAGTGATCCTCCTTTACACGTCTGAAACCCAAACCATCGAATTCAAAGGATTAACGATAGAAATGAAACCGGTTTTCAGTGCAATGGCTGACTGATTTCCTGTGTTTGACAATTATGCCTGAACCGGGCTATATTGAGATGCATTGAGGCAAAAAAATGACAAGGAGTTCATTGATCTCTAAGAGAGTTGATCATTCATGTTGTTTCACAGGCTACCGGGAAATTAAATTTCGCCCTGATTTTTTTATGAAATATATATAAACTCGCCCTGATTTTTTGTCATATATTTCTTTAACCCGGCTGCAACTCCACCTTTTTACCAACTACCGAAAGGTTTTCATTCACATGTTGTTCATCCCAGAGATTAGAAATTACCGCTGAAATATTTGGATTTTGCAATGCCCATAAATAGGCCTTTACAGGAGGTTTCATATCTCCCGGCACAATTCTTTGTACTTTTTGAATTCGCCACTCGGGTATTGGTTGAAGCGCTTTGTGGTGAGTAGCCACAGCCATGGCAGCTTTCATAGCAATGATACCCATGCCGCTCTCTTTGGCCAGTTCAATCTCTCTTTCCATGTATCCGCCGTTTACAATGTTATAAGCAACCATTGCTACATGATAGAGGCCGGTTTCCCTGGCTCCCCTCAAAACACCGGCCGGGTCGTTATGGGCAGACACCCCCAGGAAACGAACTTTCCCCTCTTTTTTTAGCTGCTCAAAGGTTGAAAAAGTTTCTTCTATTTGAACTTCTTCAATAGAATCTGCGCCATGAGGACACATCAGAATATCAAAATAGTCGGTTCCAACACGCTTCAGGCTCTCTTCAACAGACTGCACTATATATTCCCTGAATTTAGGGCTGCCTTCAACTTTATGCGCATAATCAGCAGACATGGCATTGCTCAGGTAAGTTCCTTCAAAAGCACGCGATTGCCCCGGCCAGTATGTAATAAAATAGCCGGGCTTATCCACATTTCGGGCAGCACGCATCTCCCTGGCTTTATTTTGATAATATTCCTGTCTGGCACCCGGCAGGCTGTCATAAATTTCCCGGTACAAATTATCTCTTATGTCAGTATATCCGCTTACCTTGGTGGTCATGAACACCTTTTCGCGTTTGGCACTGTTATCAATGATCTTACTATAACTTATTTCACATTCACCACGACCATAAGCAGGTGCCATATCCAGGTAGTTCACTCCGCGTTCCATCGCAATATCAGCGGTACGAAGGTTATTTAGCCTGACAGGGTCACCACCATTGAGGACTTCAGATATCATAAGGCCGGTATTTCCCAGCTGGCGATAGGCCATACCTGCCTGCCGGTTACGCCATTCCGGTTTAATTTCCGGTTGCAGTTCACCAACCGTGGTGCTTGTTACTCTGGCTTTTCCCAGCATAGGAATGCCCAGGCTTAAAGCGGCACTTACTGAAATAAATTTTCTGCGATTGATATTGAGCTTCTTAGTCATAATTTTCTGGAATTAAATTCTTACATCTATAAAGATAATCAATTTTAAAAAATCCGGCAACTTGTTCAGCAGATTGCCAGATATTCCGCATAAAAATATGCAATATTGCAAACCTTTGAAAAACAAAGGGAATAATAAATTAGGCAGAAAATATTTTTCTTGCTATTTTTGTTTTTAAAATACTTGTTAAATATACTAATTTTCAGAGTAATAAATAAAATTTTTATTTTGTTTATTTTGTTTATTTGATTTATTTGATCTTTTTTAGTAGCTTATATAATAAGAAATTAAAGATCAGAAAGTCGCGTGTTTCAAAGCCGGAGAAAAGGGCCAAAAGGCGCAAATCAAGTTGCAAGTACAAATTAGAGAAATTTGAAAAGTACAAGTTGGTCTGCCAATTGGCAGTTACTATCAATCGCCATTTCCCTGATTTTTACAGGAAAATTTCCAGCTTGCCGGATTACCGCAAACGTCCCAAATATGAAGTTAAAGAGCTGATTGTCAGTGGCCTGCTTTTGTTTTTGTTCAAACAGAAATCGAGGAACCAGGCTGATAATACAGCCAAAAACTATGATTACCAGGATAATATCAAAAGTATTTTTGGCATTAAAGTAGCTGACATGGATACGGTGGATAAGTATCTTCGCTGGATAGGCCCGTGTAAGTTGGAGCGTATAAAACAGGAGATGTTCCGTGAGCTGGTAAAGTCCAAAACACTTCAGAAATATAAATTCGACGGCAAATATTTTATGCTTGCCATTGATGGATCGGGTCTGCAAAGCTATGATTATGAGCCTTACCCGGGCTGTTCTTATAAGAAAAGCAAGAATGGCAAAAAAGTATGGACCACCTATGTATTGGAAGCCAGGGTGGTTACATCAAACGGGTTTTCAATTTCCCTGGCAAGCGAATGGATAGAGAATCCAACAAACAGAACATTTGACAAGCAGGATTGTGAGACCAAAGCATTTGAGAGACTGGCAATAAGGATAAAGAAAGAATTTCCCCGTTTGCCTGTGGTATTGCTTTTGGATGGCTTATACCCCAAAGATCCTATCTTCCACATCTGTAAAAGCAACCGGTGGCTGTATATCATTACCCTGAAAGACAAAAGTTTAAAAAGTGTCCAGGAACAATTAGCAGACAAATTGCTTTTTAAGGACTACGGGCAGGAAAACCATTTTATAACAGATAAGACTCATTGGCTGAAAAATGATTATAAATTTTTTGAAGGGATTGAATATAAAGGACACACTTTATATGTAGCTGAAACATTATTTGAAAAACAACATAAGCTGACCGGAAAAACAAAGCAAACCCGTTTTGTGCACGTGACCGATATTTTTTTGAATGAAAATAATGTTCACCAGATAAGTCAGGCAGGCAGGCTAAGATGGAAAATAGAAAATTAAGGCTTTAACAGCCAGAAAAACTGCGATATTAGTGGTATGTTTTAGAGATGCCCTGCTCACAAATTCAGGGAAAAACCAAAGGAAAAAAGAAAAGGAGGTAGCCTATGTAAATTAAAATATCGAAATTGTTTCCTGCTGAAATTTAGCAGGGCGGTAGTGTATTGTCTATTTTTGCGGATCGATCATAGCAACTATTTTTTTAAAATTGCTGCGGAATTGCTGGAAAAAGATCATGATTGTTTCATTCCATTTATTATATTTGTGCTGCAGATACTATGGACATTCTTAACAAAATTACATACTCTAAACATGAAAAAGATCTTATTTGTCGACGACAAACCATCTATCAGTCGCCTCGTGGTTCAATTCCTGAAAAACTCCTTTGATGTTACGACCCGGGAAGATGGATTACATGCCTTGTCATGGTTACAGGACGGAAATATACCTGATCTGATATTAACGGATTTGCAAATGCCTAATATGGATGGCTTTGAATTCATCAAACGAATAAAAGAAAGTGGTTATTTCAGCGATATTCCGGTTGTTGTCCTTAGTAGCAGGGACAGCAGCAGTGACCGTGTAAAATGCCTCAAAATGGGGGCGGAGGACTACCTGACTAAACCTTTTAATCCGGAAGAGCTGCAGGTCAGGATAGAACGGATACTCAACAGGGAGAAATGAAATACCATGAACAACACAGCACAAAAACTCCGGCTGTTATATATCGGATCCGATGAGAAAATTATAAGGGAATTTTCAGATACTGAAGGACAGTTTCTTTTCTTTCATCAGCCTAACCCGCTAAAGGCTTCTGCCTGGCTTAACACAAATGAGACGGTAGAAGCTATCCTCTGTGAGAAGGATCTTCCCGGGAAAAACGGACTTGATTTCCATAAGGTATTTATTAAGGACTACGATGAAAAAAAGGAGATACCTTTCATTCTTTTGTCTTCTTCTAAAAACCGGAAAATCATCAGCCAGGCTTTAAAGCAAAAATTAGACGATATTTATATAAAACCAGTAGACCCGGTTAAGATATATCACAGGATTAAATTTTTAAAGGAGCTGAAGCCTGTAGAGAAGATCTTAAACATAGAGAAACCTGACCGGGAAATATATTTTTATAAAACACCCTTTTTTAAACGGGCTTTTGATATTGTTACAGCAAGCATTGCTCTTATTGCTGCCTCTCCGCTGCTCTTGATCATTATCATTGCCATACGGCTCGAATCAAAGGGAAAGGTTTATTACGTCTCTAAAAGAGTGGGTACAGGTTACCATGTTTTTAATTTCCTGAAACTAAGGTCGATGTACGTTGATGCTGACCGGAGACTTAAGGAGTATGAACATCTTAATCAATATAATAATAAGCCGGATACTCCAAGGGAGACTGATGCCGTTAATTGTAAATCGCTTCCGGAAGAAGACAGTAAAAACGGTACTGTGCTTTTTGGTGATGACATCAAGGTAGATGAGAGAACACATATTGAAAAACAGAAAACAAAACAAAATAATGTTTTTGTAAAATTTGAAAATGATCCCCGTGTCACGAAAGTCGGATATATTATACGGAAATTGAGCATCGATGAACTGCCGCAACTGATCAACGTTATCAAAGGGGATATGTCTGTGGTCGGTAACAGGCCGCTGCCCCTTTACGAAGCTGAACTGCTGACAACAGATGAGTGGACTGACCGCTTTAACGGACCGGCAGGTATTACTGGATTATGGCAGGTGGAAGCACGTGGAAAAACTTCAAAAATGTCGCCCGGGGAACGTAAACAACTGGATAATAAATATGTTGAAATTGCCCGTAGCAAATTTTCATTCTGGAAGGACATGTGGATCATAATGAGAACGATACCGGCCGTTTTCCAGAAAGAAAATGTTTAATAATAGTGCGTTATTTTTAGGTTAAACCTTTAATCATCAGGTGATGCTGAAAATCCTTGTCCTCTTTTTTATTCTCTTATTCCGCGGGATGACCATGGCACAAAGCTATGATGAGATCATAAGCTTCAGCCTGGAAAAAAACAGTATTAGACAATACCTCCCTCCCCTCGAAAACCTGCTCGACTCGGCAGAAAAAAACTCACCGCTGCTGAAAATGTACGATTCTGATATTGTTATTAAGGAACTTACCATAAAATCGCAAAAAAGAGAATGGATGAAGAACATGGGTTTGGAAGCGGGGATTAAATATGGTCTTTTTGATAACCTGATACTAAGGCAGGATATGGGGATAGAAGACCTTGCCACATCAACGACAGAACAAACCAGGTATAATATCGGATTTTCCCTTAGGATACCCCTGGCAATGATTGCAGATAAAAGTGAACTTAAAATGGCAAGGGAAGAAAAAAATAAACTGATCTATGAAAAAGCAAATTCACTTAACGAATTACGGAAACTGATCATTGTTCAGTACAATAATATACTGAAAGCACATAAAAAAATGATAATCAACACCCAGCAAGTAGAGTCATTTCGAATCCAGGTAATGAGAGCAGATAAAGAATTCGAAAACGGAATAATAAACTCAGCTGAGTATGCAAGGCTAAGTAATATGTTTTCAAACGCACTGCTTGAACTGGAGGAGAGCAAACTTGAATTTATGGCTGCCATACAGCTTATTCAGGAGTCTGTTGGAATTAATATAACATTAAAGACAAATAAAAATTGAACATCGTCTTCTTCATACGGCTACTATTGCGCCATATATGGCTTATTTTGGCAATGCCGGTAATGCTTTTCACGATCGTTTTTTTTATGACCCGTGAACAGCCTGAAAAATATGTCTCTGAAACAACTATATATACAGGTATTGCCAGCGGATCTTCTATTGTATCACTCGAGGAAAACAGGACAGATTTTTTTAGTACAAGGACAGCATTTGACAATCTGATAAGCATCATTAAATCAAAAACTACCGCCGAAGAGGTGGGAATCAGATTATTTACATCTCACATGTTGATCGATAAACCCGAACCTTCGGTTATCTCCAAAGAATCCTATGCAGAACTGATGAAAACTGTCCCTGATGAAATAAAAGCACTTGTGGTTAAAAATAATTTTGAAAAAACTTACCGGAATTTTCTTAGTTATAAGAAACAAGACTACAAAAATTTTATCTATAAACTGGTACACCTTGATCATCCTCATTACAGCGCTTCTAAAATTCTCAGCCAAATGAGAGTCTCAAGGGTACAGTCAAGCGATATGATCGAAATAGCCTATCATAGCGATGATCCGGGCATATGCTATAATACTCTACTGCTTCTCAATGAAGTCTTTGTGAAATCTTATGCAAAATTAAAAATTAATCAGTCGGATGCGGTAGTTAATTATTTTCAGAATGAACTAAATAAATCACAGGACAAACTTAATGATGCGGAAAAAGAGCTGCTTGATTTTAACCGGAATAATAATATTATTAATTATTACGAGCAAACAAAACATATTTCTTCCGAAAAACAAATTTTTGAAAACGACCTTCTGAAAATTAAAATGCAGAATGCAGCAGCAGAATCAGTGCTAAAAGTCCTGGAAAAAAAACTTAACACAAATCAAAAGAAAAAACTAAATAGTAAAGAGATCATTGACCTGCGAAGGCAATTGGCTGATATTAACCTTGATATTGCTACAAAAGCACAATTGTCGGAACTGGGATCTGTAGACGAGGATATGCTGATTAAAGAAATTGCCGAGTTAAAAATAAAATCCTTTAATATACAGGAGCAGCTAAAAAAGAAGGTAGAACATAAATACGATCTTGATAATAGCACGGAAGGACTGGCTACCGGCGCCGTACTGGATGACTGGCTCAAAAAAGTTATTGAGTATGAAAGTACCAAAGCTCATTTGGATGTAGCCGCTGAAAAGGAAATAGAATTAGAGCAATTGTACACTGATTATGCCCCGCTGGGGGCTAATATGAAAAGACTGGAGCGTAAAATTGATGTGGCCGAGCAGGAGTATCTCTCTATACTTCACAGTCTGAACCTGGCAAAACTTAAACAGCAGAATATTGAATTAAACACTAATCTGAAGGTTTCCGAACCACCCTTTTTCCCGATACAGTCAGAACCCGGTAAAAGAAAATATCTGCTTATCATTGCCCTGATGGCAGGATTCCTGATCCCGGCTTCCGTAATTATCGCACTTGAGTTCCTCGATAGTAATATAAAAAATGCACGGCGGGCAGAAAATTTTTCCCGATTAAAAGTCGCATCTATTTATCCTCATTTTGTCAGAAAAAATAAAAAGACAGATATGAACTTAATAGAGGATAAGGCTTTGGAAATGATTATCCGCAGGATCATCCTGAATAAGGGGAATTCCCGGAAAGAAAAATCGCCGGAACCTGCCCGCATTGCTTTCCTCAGTTCATACCAGGGAGAAGGAAAAACTACATTGCTGAAAAAGGTGCTGACCAAAATGACTATTTACGGATATAAATGCTGCGTGTTTACAACCGGTGAAATGGAACCTGCTGAAAAAGTTGATGTTATAAAATATATTCCCGGTAATGAATTTGTCCGTGTTCAAAATATACAGGAACTGACCTCTAAAGAAAATGATAGAAAATTAGAAGATTATGATTTTATTTTTATCGAGATCCCTGGTTTGATTTACTATACCTGCCCTGTCGGACTGTTAAAAAAAATAAACAGCACCTACCTGGTTACTAGGGCAAACCGGCCGTGGAACAAAGCCGATGATAATATTATTGACGATTTACGCAATATACAGGATTTTCCGGAACCACAGATCATACTCAACGGCGTTGAAGTTACTGAAATGGAAACTGTCATTGGCGACCTTCCCATGAAACGCTCCTTTATCAGGAAAATCATGAAGAAACTATTCTCCCTGCAGTTCTTTTCCAGAAAATCATTCCGAAAAGCCTGAAAAAATGTTTTATACAATAAAAAAAATATTACTGGAAAAGAACATTATCTCTCTTATGACAAGCATCACGGGGGCACTTCTTGGTCTTGCAGCTTTTATGATCTTAACACGAACACTCGATAAAAAAATATTCGGCGACTGGGTGCTGTATACCACACTAACAACCTTTATTGACCTGATACGCTTCGGACTGACCAGAAATGCACTTGTCCGTTTTGTTTCAGGCATAGATGAAAAAGAAAAAAAAGATTTTATGGGATCCGGTTATATCATCGGACTGACTATTGTTATTTTTTTAAGTATTACTTTATGGCCTGCGTATCTGATTATAGAATCACTGCATGCATCCACAAGCAACGGTTATGTGCTTTTTCTGCTGTATTATCCCCTGCTTGCACTAACCAACCTTTCATGGAACAATGCACTCTCTCTCTTTCAGGCGGAACAACGGTTTAAAGATATCCTGATCATACGCACAAGCAGCCTGGGAACTTTTGTGCTTTTCCTTTTTGCCAATATATTGTTTTTTCAATTTGGAATCCATGAAATTATTGTTGCCCAAATTATTACTAACCTTATGCCAAGCATCTTTGTTGCTATAAAAAAATGGGACGGACTTAGTTATATGAGCAGATCAAACCGCCGCACAAGGAAGAAGATAATCGACTTCGGAAAATTTTCCATGGGAACATTAATAGGTGCCAGCCTGCTGCGCAGTGCCGATACATTTATTATCGGCATGAGCCCTTTCCTGGGCTCCGAGGGAATAGCAAAATATGCCATTCCATTGAAAATAACTGATTTGCTGGCTATACCGTTACAGTCATTTACCATTACCGCCTTCCCGAAAATGTCAAAACAAAGCTTGCTGAATGATATCGAAGGACTAAAAAAAACATTTTATGCATACACCGGAGCAATAACAATTCTCTTTATACCGGTATCTCTCATTGGCTTTATCTTTGCCGAACAGTTGGTCTGGCTGCTGGGGGGAAATGAATATGCCGCTTCGGTTCCCCTGCTGGCTGCCATATTCCGCATTTTTGCACTTTACTCCCTTTTATTGCCAATAGACCGTTTCACAGGTGTGATGCTCGACAGTATAAATAAACCTAAATATAATTTCTATAAAACAATTATAATGGCAACGGCAAATATTACAGGGGATCTCATTGCCGTTTTCTGGTTACATTCACTACAGGCTGTTGCATGGGTAACGGTTTTGTTCACCATCACCGGGATAATATCAGGATATCTGTATCTGAACAAGCATATTACATTGAAGATAAGCAACATAATGACAGAAGGCGTAGAATTTTATAAAAATATTAAAAAATATATGCGTCCGGTCTAAAAAGGCGCTTCACGCCCTTTTCAGACAAAATAATTATAAGAATGCAAAATATTAATAATCAAATAATTATACATTAATTATAATTAATGCACAGCTCATGCCCGATGTTTTTACAAAAAAATATGGAAGTGATCTTTTGAAGAACCCCTTTTTCCTAAGTTTACTTGTCATGGTAATGATTGTTTCGGGTTTCCTGATCGGAAAAAAGGGACTTGTAGCAGGAGCGGCTGTTTTGGTTATGCCTTTTCTGACAGCATATATCTTTTTTGTTTTTAAGTATCCGCGCTTCGGGATAATTGTGCTGTTCATCACCAATTATATTGTTCTCGGGGTATCACGTTATATTACAGGTGTTCCCCTTGGCCTGACGATCGATATGCAGTTGGTGCTGATCTATACATCGCTCTTTTTTAAGTCTTTTTTCAAAAAGGTGCCGTGGGAAAATGCTAAAACGGATCTGACACTGCTTGCGGCAATATGGTATGGATATGCCCTTTTCCAGCTGGTAAATCCGGAGGCTGCAAGCCGTACTGCGTGGTTTTATGCCATGAGGGGCGTTGCTTTATATATGCTTCTGACTATCCCCCTTATTTTTATTGTTTTTAACCGGAGAAAAGACCTTGAATTATTCTTCATAATTTGGGCTGTTCTCTCCCTGGCAGGTACAATAAAAGGAATAATGCAAAAATTTATCGGCCCTGATCCATGGGAACAGGCTTGGTTAAACCAGGGCGGTGCGCTTACCCATGTTATATTCGGCAGACTCCGCATATTTTCATTTTTTTCTGACGCAGGCCAGTTCGGAGCAGCACAGGGACATGCGGGAGTGGTTTTTATCATCCTTGCTATCCACCAAAAAAAATCAAAAAAATTACGGCTGTTTTACGGATTTACCGGACTGACGGCTGTCTACGGAATGATGATCTCAGGTACCCGGGGTGCCCTGGCTGTTCCGATAGCAGGCTTTGCAATGTATGTACTGCTGCAGAAAAATATAAAAACCATTATTCCCGCAACATTCGCGGGATTTGCTGTTATCGGATTTTTAATGTTTACAACTATCGGCAACGGCAATTACACTATCAACCGCATGAGATCGGCCTTTGACCCTGATAACGCCTCACTGCGGGTCAGAAAAGAAAACCAGCAAAAATTAAAAGCTTATCTTGCCTCCCGTCCCTTTGGGGGCGGCATAGGGTCGGCCGGAAACTGGGGAATGCGTTTTTCACCCAATACTTTCCTGGCTCAAACGCCAACCGATAGTTGGTATGTCATGATATGGGCAGAACAAGGTATCGTGGGACTAATACTGCATCTGTTTATTCTGCTCTATATAGTGATCAAAAGTATATATATAACCATGTTCAAACTTAAAGACCCGTGGATAAAAGCACAAATGAGCGCGCTGATTGCAGGATTGTGGGGTATCATGGCGGCCTCTTATGGAAATGGGGTGCTGGGACAAATGCCCACGGGAATCATTGTCTACTCATGCATTAGTTTTCTCTTCCTGGCTGAAAAGTTCGATAAAGAGGACTTAAAAGAAAATGTAAAAACAAACCGGTGAAAGTGAATATGAACAGGTATTTTATGAGAAATATCATAACAGATATCCCTGCTCCTGTTCAAAAAACAGATATAAAAGGCAACGGGATACATATCGTTTAAAATAGAGAACAAAAAAATTATTTAAATGAACATTAAGAACAATAAATATCCCCTGGTATCGGTGATAACAGTTAATTATAATCAAAGCAATATCACCATGGATCTGTTAAAAACATTGAAACAGTGTTCCTGGCCAAATATCGAGATCATAGTGATTGATAATGCTTCCCCGGCAGACCATCCACAGAGGATAAGAGATGCATTTCCATCTGTAACGCTCATAAAAAGCCGGAAGAACCTGGGATTTGCAGGTGGCAACAACCTGGGGATACGGGCATCGAAAGGGGATTACCTTCTTTTCCTGAATAATGATACGGAAGTACCGCCGGGATTTATAAAACCCATGGTTGATCTGTTTGAAAAAAATAAATCCATAGGGATGGTAAGTCCAAAAATAAAATTGTGGCGGACCCCCTCGATAATTCAATATGCAGGAATCAGCCGTATGAATCCTTTTACGGTCAGGAATTACGGAAAGGGTTACTATAAAAAAGACGGTCCTGAATTTGATCATCTTTCGGAAACCGGATCAGTGCATGGAGCAGCTATGATGGTACCCCGCAGGGTAATACGCGAGGCCGGCATGATGAGCGAACTATATTTCCTGTATTATGAAGAACATGACTGGGCTGAAAAGATAAGGAAAGCCGGCTATAAGATATATTATCAGCCGGCATCAACCATCCTGCACAAAGAGTCCGTCACAACCGGAAAAGAAAGTCCCCTGAAAACTTATTACATGACCCGTAACAGACTGATATTTGCCCGGAGAAATTTTTCGGGTTTCCCCTTTATTATAAGCTGGCTATTCCAGACCTTCGTCTCCATTCCTAAAAATACTGTCCTTTTCCTGATGAGAAAAGAGCTGCAACATTTCAAAGCTTATTATAAAGCAATTATATGGAACATAGTGAATTATAAAATAGAAAAGAATAATCCCCGGCTTTAAAACAGACCCATGAACATACTTACCTTAATATTACATTTAGCTGAATTCATCCTGTTCATTTATTTTGGGGTCGCATCCCTTTATGTATTCATTTTTGCTTTGGCCGGACTCTTTCCTTACAGGCAAAAGAGAAATCATCAAGGCAGGAAGCGGAATATTGCCGTCCTCATACCGGCATATAAAGAAGATGCGGTCATTGTAGATGTGGCAGAAGATGCTCTTCTCCATGATTATCCCCAAGACAGATATGATGTAATAGTAATTGCCGATTCCTTAGAACGGGAAACCATCAGTAAACTGAAATCCTTGCCTGTCAAAATAATTGAAGTCTCTTTCATATCAAGCACAAAGGCGAAGGCATTAAACAGGACTATGTCTGTACTGGATCCAGGCTATGATATCGCCGTGGTCCTTGATGCGGATAACCTGATGGAAAATACCTTCCTTACCAAAATAAATGATGCTTTTAATAATGGATTCATAGTAGTTCAGGGTCACCGGACAGCTAAAAATACAGATACCCCGTTTGCCTTGCTGGACGCTGTCAGCGAAGAGATTAACAACCATATTTTCAGGAAAGGACACCGGAATATGGGACTTTCCTCGGCGCTGATCGGATCGGGAATGGCATTCGATTATACCTTTTTTAAAGAAACCATGGCAGGGGTAAAAGCAGTGGGAGGATTCGACAAAGAGCTCGAATTAATAGTCCTTAAAGAAAAAATTAAAATTGAATATCTGCACGATGCACTGATCATGGATGAAAAGATCAGTCAGGCACCGGCTTTTGCCCGTCAGCGTAAACGATGGCTGTCCGCCCAGTTCGTTTACTTCAGGCGTTACTTTTTACAAGGACTTTACCACCTGCTCTTTAAAGGAAATATCGACTTCTTCGATAAAGTATACCAGATGATCTCCCCGCCGCGCGTGCTGCTCACAGGTATTGTAACTGTCATGACGGCCTGTTATGGACTCGCCGGACTTATTGCCGAGGGGAAGTGGCTTTATTTTTCAGCAGGGGATTGGAGTTTGATTTTTATAATGATAATAACGGCATTACTTTTCAGTATCCCCCGTAAGTTCTATAAACGCCGGACAATATTCGCCTTGAGATCGTTGCCCCGGGTATTTTGGGTGATGCTTTTATCGCTTTTCAAATTAAAGGGGGCAAATAAAAAATTTATCCATACAAGGCATGGCACAACAGATCCGAAAAAATAAAAATATGAATCATTTTACAGGTACATTCGACAATAATAAGCCTCGCTCCCCATGGCCCGAAAAAATAAGCAGGGGATTAACCTGTCATGGATCACTTGTCTGTTCACCTGAACTGGGTTATGCACGGAAAAGGGGAAAACAACTGTTTTTTGCAGGCGATATTTACAATATTGAAGGCAATGTAAACGACAAAGCAACAAAACTCCTCGCTGCTTTCAATACCGAAGGTGTCGGAAGTTTCAAAAAGTACGACGGAGAATTTACCCTGATCATTATTTCAGGGGATACAACCTTGATCTTTCGTGACCGCCACGGCGCGGGACCACAAGTGTATTACAACAGCAAATATTACTCGAGCTCCCTGAAAAATTTCCTGGCCATTGAAGGATTCCGCGTCATGCCAAATACAGAAGCTCTATTTACTTTTCTGAGCATTGGGTATATACCTTCACCCATGACTTCGCTCAGTGAAATACAAAAACTACCTTCAGGAGAAACTCTGAAGGTTAAAAACGGTAACCTGCAAAGGGAGCAACTTTTTACATGGGAGGATTTCTACCATGATGCATCCCGGCAGGTCGAAATTTCTGAGCAGGAGGCTACTGAAAAATATATGGAACTACATAAAAAAGCTATTGAAAGAAGGATAAAAGGAAAAAAACATGTGGGACTGTTGCTTAGCGGGGGATATGATTCGGCGGGTAACATTGCTGTGCTGCGTGAAATATACAAGGGTGATATATCAACTTATTCCATTGGCTTTAAAGATAATCCATGGTCAGAACTGCCTCTGGCAAAGTTACTGGCTGTGAAATACAATACAAGTCACCATGCCGGTCAGATTAACGGCCCGGAACTTAAGGAACTCCCGGCAATAGTGGCATCACTCGGTGATCCTTTTCAGGAAGGCGGAATGATGGTCAACTATGCCGCTATGAAACTTGCCGGAAAAGATAAACCTGATATAATTCTGGGAGGAGACGGGAATGACCAGCATTTTGGGACAGCAGGCAAAGAGCTTGCCCTTCACTATTTACTAAAAAAGAAAGGCTTAATACCTGTTCAGAAAATTTTTGCGAATCTTGGTAAACAGCCTGTTTTCAATAAAGATAACCTTTTGTTCAGAATCGGATTTCATAATGAAAAAATTCTTAATATCCTTGAGGGTGATATTTTCGGATTCAGACCACACATACTGAAAAAAATAAGTAAAAATAAATACAACACGTCCCTGCCTGAATACCCCGGGGAACGGCCTGACTCTTTCGTGAATTTTGACCATCTTTTCATGACACATAATTTTTTCAATGATATTAAACAGGTTATCAACGAAATAATTCTTTTCAAAGCTTCTAAAATAGCAGGGATGTATGACAATAAACTGAGCTTCCCGTATATGAGTACGGAAATTTATGATTTTCTCAAATCTGTGCCAAGGGAATTTAAAGTCAAAGGAAGTCTGAATGATCTGACAAGGGGCAGGGGAATATCCAAATTTCTGCATAAAAATTACCTTCATCCGATACTCCCCGCAGAAATAACACAGCGGAAAAAACAGGGAGGATTTGCACCTCTTGCTATTTTTTTCAGGGATGATCAGCAAAGGGAAAAACTAAGAAACTTCATTATCACCGGCGGGGCTGTAAAAGAACTGTTTTCTGAGACAGCAATAGATAATTTCTTTAATTCATATGAAAAAACAATCCGTTCGGCCGATTACTGGTTCTGGTACAAACAGGTAAAAGCATTTCAATATTTTAATCTGCTGGTATTAGCTGTATGGTGGGAAATTTTTATCAACCGCAAAGTGCCGGAAGAAATAAAAGATCACTTTTAATAACCGATATATTATGAGAATAGGAATTGAGGGACAAAGACTGTTCAGGCAAAAAAAACATGGTATGGACATGGTTGCGCTTGAACTGATAAAAAATCTGCAAAGTATTGATAAAAATAATGAATATCTGATTTTTGTCAAGCCGGGAAAAGACAATACCTGTATACCCCCGGCGCCAAATTTTAAAATCGTTGAACTGAAGGGCGGCCCCTATCCGTTATGGGAACAACTGGCGCTACCGCGGGCAGGAAAAGCCGGGAAGTGTGACCTCTTACATTGTACCGGCAATACGGGACCTGTATGGACTGATGTTCCGCTTGTAGTAACCCTTCATGATATCATTTACATAGAAAGCAGTGTCAATTTCAAAAAGGGCGGGTCATGGTACCAGAAACTTGGAAACATCTACCGCCGGTGGGTGGTGCCGCCGCTAATTAAAAAAAGTAAAGCTGTTGTTACCGTATCACGTTTTGAAAAAAAACGTATTCAGCAGTTCGTGGGTCAGGAAAATAAACTTGTATTCATATACAACGGGGTAAGTACTCATTTTAAAAATATTACCGATCCGGCTATCCTTGAACAGGTAAAAAACAGGTATAACCTGCCTGAAGATTTTTTCTTTTTTCTGGGCAACACAGCACCTAAAAAAAATACACCTAATGTTTTACGGGCTTTTGCGCAATTTAAAAAACAGAAAAAGACTCCTTTCAAACTGGTGATGTCCGATTATAAAGAAAAAATACTGGTAGAGACACTAAATGAAATCGGATATCCGCAGGTGCGTGATGATATTCATCTGACAGGATATGTGCCAAATGCTGATATGCCCGCCATCTTAAGCCAGAGTAAAATCTTTCTTTACCCTTCCCTCCGCGAAAGCTTTGGCATACCCATACTTGAGGGTATGGCCTGCGGTGTGCCGGTAATTACTTCCAACACTTCATCAATGCCGGAAATTGCAGGAGACGCAGCTGTATTGGTCGATCCGCATAAACCTGAAGAAATTACTGCAGCTATCAGAAAAGTCCTTTATAATACGGATTACCGTGAAACGCTGATACAAAAAGGAATGAAGCAGGTCAGTAAATTCTCGTGGCAAAATATGGCAAAAGAATATTTGAGAGTCTATGAAGAAGTTTATAAAACAAATAAAACCAAATGATTGAAAATAAGGATATCGTTGTTATCAGCATTCAGCCGTGGGACATAAAAATCGGCAGTAACTGTAAAAATATTGCGCTCGAATTTGCAAAAAAGAACCGGGTTTTATATGTGAATCCCCCGCCCGACAGAATATCATTGTACAGAGAACGAAGCACTGAAAAAATAAAAAAACGGATTCGGGTAAAAAATGGCCAGGAGCCTAAACTAATGAAAATAGAGGAAAATATTTGGAATCTTTATCCTGCCACGGTGGTTGAATCGATCAACAGGATCCCCTCCCAGCAGCTTTTTGAACTTTTGAACAGATACAATGCTAAAAAATTTGCATCTGCCATAAGAAAAGCCCTCGAACAACTGAATTTTAAAAAGTTCATCCTGTTTAACGACAGCTCCATGTTCCTGGGACTCCACCTTAAAAAACTCCTGAGTCCTACAATATATGTTTACTATATGCGCGATTACCTTATCAAAATACCTTACTGGAGGAAACACGGATTACATATTGAACCTGAACTGATCAGAAAAGCCGATGTTGTTGTAAATAATTCAACTCTTTATACAGAATATGGCAGCCGTTATAATAAACATTCGTATATGGTGGGACAAGGATGCGATACCGGTCTTTTCGACAGTAAAAAAAGAAAAATAGAGGTTGCAGCGGACATGAAAAATATTCCAAAACCGGTTATCGGGTATGTAGGTTATTTGTCAGGTCTGCGACTGAGCATTGAGATCATTGAGCATATGGCAAAAACTATGAAAGAATGGAGTATTGTGCTGGTGGGACCGGAAGATGAAATTTTCAGGAATTCGGTATTGCACGGAATAAAGAATATCTATTTTATGGGCAGTCGCGACCTCTCACTATTACCCCGGTATATAAAAGGATTTGATTTAACTATGAATCCCCAGCTGATAAATGATGCCACAATAGGCAATTACCCGCGTAAAATCGATGAATACCTATCGATGGGCAAACCTGTTCTGGCCACTGCCACTAAAGCCATGCAATATTTTAAAGACCATGTCTACCTTGGAATGACTAAGGAAGATTATGTCAAACTTGGTAAAAAAGCACTGGCTGAAGATAACCGTCATCTGCAGGAAAAGAGACGAGCTTTTGGAACCGGCCACAGCTGGGAGAATAATGTTAATAAAATTTATAAAGCTATATTGAAAGTCTCTGGAGAAAAGAAGATCGAAATCTGAGCTCACTAAAAAAAGTAAAAATTTTTAAAGATGAAAAATAATTTTTGCAAAAATTTGATAATCAAGTATTTAAATTTTTATAATTTGCCTAAAATGACGCAAAGCGTCTTTTCAGAGTCAAATTTTAAACAGATAAAACGAGCAGGAATAGAAAATATTCACACAGGAGTATAATTATAATTTTCATGGGAGTTATATCGAATACCTTTAGAAATTAACAATTATAATGAAATGAATGTAATTACTAAAATCAAGTCAAATCAAAAATTAAGAGAGTTTGTTCTCTGGACTGTTACATCAAAAAGAAATCCCAGACCCCGCTGGTGGGTCAGGTGGTTGCTGAACCCTTTTATTCATAAAAAAGGAAAAGGGTCACTGATCAGGCGCCGGACAAGGATTGATGTTTTTCCATGGAACCGGTTTAAAATGGGAAAATTAACAACCATAGAAGATTTTTGTACAATAAACAACGGTGCAGGGGATATCCTTCTGGGCGACAGGGTAAGGGTAGGAATAGGATCGGTTATTATAGGCCCTGTAACTATGGGAAACGGTTCCGATCTTGGTCAGAATGTATTTGTAGCCGGCTTTAATCACGGTTATGCCGACGGGACAAAAAATTCAAGTATCCAGCCCCTGGATATACGACCTGTCATTATTGAGGATGAAGCCCATATTGGGGCCAACGCCGTGGTGGTGGCAGGAGTAACCGTAGGAAAACGCAGTCAGGTAGGGGCAGGAAGTGTCGTAACAAAAAATATTCCTCCATTCTCGGTTGCCGTTGGCAATCCGGCACGGGTCATAAAAAAATATAACCCTGAAACAGGGAAATGGGAAAAAATAAAATAATAACCGGATGAACTGTTTTAAATTACCAGAATTTGTTGTAAATCATAACTACCGGCTTCCACCGGAAGATGTCCCAGAAGAAATATTCGGACAAATTAAAAATCGTATTAAATACATTATCTCCGGCAATCCGCTGGTGTCAATAAATATTATCGCACGTAACGAGGAGGACAATATACTGCGCACCCTGTCATCATTAAGTGCGATTCAGTCTGTATATCCTCTGGAAATCATTGTCGTTGATAATGACTCGGATGACGATACTGCTCTTATTATCCGGAGATGCGGGTTGGAACCGGTATTGGAAAAACAACACGGTTACGGCTTTGCCCGCCAGGCAGCTCTGGAAAACTCCAAAGGGCTTTACATATTAACCGGCGACGCTGATACTGTTTATCCGCCCCGGTGGGTCGATACCATGGTAACCCCGCTGGTCAGACAAGAGGCAATAGCAACTTACGGAACTTATGCCTTTATCCCGCCACCCGGGAAAAAAAGATTCCCCTACGCCCTCTATGAAGGACTCCGCAAACCGGTACATTTTGCGCGAAGCATCAACCGCCCCTCTTTAACCGTGGGAGGGGTGAACTTCTGTTTCCCCCGGGAAGCTGCATTGGAAATCGGATTTGCCAGAGACGGGCAGCGTTCTGAAGACGGCCGCATGGCCGCAGAACTGGCCGGAAGAGGTAAATTGAGACGCATTACAAAAAGGGATGCTGTAGCCTGGACTGTCTCACGCTCAGTTGATAAAGATACAGGATTGATTAATGCCCTCCTGGCAAGGGTGAAAAAAGAGATGAAACGGATTCATGAATATTTTTATAAAAAAAGATAAATGTTTAATAACATACTCCGGGACAGAACTCCGAAGTATTCAATAGAATTTGCTGCGCAAATGTATAAAAACAGGGGACAAATTTTAATTCATATTTTTAAAAATAAATGACTATGGAAACTTTGAAAATCCTTTTTTGGGTGTTTTTATTCATCATCTTTTATTCCTACCTGGGATATGGAATACTGTTGTTCCTCATCATCAAAATGAAAAGATTGCTTGGCACTTCAAAACATCCCGCCGGGGAGGATCGCTATGAACCGGAAGTCACACTCTTTGTGGCTGCCTACAACGAAGAAGAATATGTGGACGAAAAAGTGAAAAATTTTTTTAGTCTCAATTATCCGCAGAAGAAATTGAAACAGGTATGGGTGACCGACGGTTCAGATGACGGAACACCCGATCTTCTCAGAAAATATGAAGGAGCAGAAGTTTATCATGAAAATAAACGCGGGGGAAAGATCGGGGCGATGAACCGGGGAATGCAATTCGTTAACACCCCTATCGTCATTTTTTCCGATGGAAATACTATTCTTGGAAAAAATTCAGTAAAAGAAATCGTCAGACTTTTTAAAGATCCCCGGGTAGGCTGTGTTTCGGGCGAAAAACGAATTCGCAGTAAAGATGCGGATACGGCTGTTGCCGGGGAAGGGCTTTACTGGAAGTATGAATCCGCGTTAAAGAAATGGGATGCTGAACTCTATTCCGTCGTGGGAGCTGCCGGGGAATTATTTGCTATCCGTACCGCACTCTGGCAGGAAGTGGAAGAGGATACTCTGCTCGACGATTTTATCATTTCGTTGCGGATTGCAATGAGAGGTTATACCATTCAGTACAATCCGGAAGCATATGCTATAGAAACACCCTCAGCCAATGTGAAAGAAGAACTGAAACGGAAAATACGCATTTCAGCAGGAGGGATACAGTCGGTCGTCCGCCTCCGCCCGTTATTGAACATCTTTAAATACGGGATTTTATCATTCCAGTATATTTCCCATAGAGTATTACGGTGGACACTGGCTCCTCTGTCACTACTGTTGTTGCTGCCGGCAAATCTGATCCTTGCCCTGGATTCAGGTATGAGTCCGCAAAATATATACACACTTCTTTTTTATGGTCAGGTGCTGTTTTACCTGCTGGCTCTCACCGGCTGGCTGCTCGAAAACCGAAAAATGAAAATGAAAACTTTTTTTATCCCTTACTATTTTTTCATCATGAACTTATCGGTATATCTGGGATTCGGCCGGTACATAAAAGGCAAGCAAACGGTTCAGTGGGAACGGGCTGAACGGGGAAAATAAAAATTATTTCCTCCCTGATAAGCATTATATCCCCGGTAGGTAAGGCATTGTTACGAAATAACCTGAACATTTAGGCGCTTAGGCCGCAAAAGTTACCAACATGTTGTTAGTTAACAACAGACAATATTTCCCGCGCAGCGGAATTATTTATATATCCTTATAGGTTCTGGCATATAAGTATGTTGATAGTAACCAACATTTATTAATTTCAGTAATGTAAATATTTCCACAAAGCGGTTTAGATTGTAAATTGTAAATTATAATTTACATTGAGTACTTAACATCAAATACCATAATTACCGTTAATAGTAGATTTATTAATTTGACACTGATTAATAACGAAATTTTAAATGAGCATTTTTGACTTTAAAAAATGGATTAAAGGAAATTTGTTTGGAAATCCCGTAAGCTGGTACCACCCAAAAACAAAAAAAATTCATTTTACTCTTTTTTTGATAATTTTAAATGTAAGTCCATTTATAACCTCCGCCCAAAACCGGTACTTTATAGATGAGACAACCCCTTCCTACCTGACCGGAAATTATTGGGAAGACAAGCCGGGTGGGGGAGATACCGTTTTTGTTTCATCATCGAGGCATATGGGATTGAAATTTTCAGATTTTCACGGAGAAAAAGAAAAACCACTAATAGTGATCAACCATGGGGGACAGGTTCACATCAATGATTCGGAACACCAGGGGGCAATCTCTTTCGTACGGTGCACACATATCAAAATAAGCGGCAACGGACACCCGGACTATAAATATGGTTTCCGGCTGAAGGCACTTAACAGCGGACTTGATTTTTCAGAACTAAGTTCGGATTGCGAAGCCGAATTTATTCAAATTGAAAAATGCGGTTTTTTCGGCATCGTGGCAAAAAAAGATTTTCACGGTGAGCCCCCTTCGCCGCCTCCTGTTTTTTCAAATCTTGTGATACATGACTGCTATATAAGGGATGTAGATGCAGGTATGTACTTCGGAGAAACTATAAGTCCCGGAATGGAATTCAAAAAAGTCAGGATATACAATAATATTGTAAAGAATACCGGACGGGAAGCCATCCAGGTCGCCAATATGGTGGAAGATGTAGAAATTTATAATAATACATTGATAAAAGCCGGCACCAAAGATGGTTATTGCCAGAATAACATTTTACAAATCGGAGACAATTCAGTTGTCCGGGTTTATAACAATATTATGCTTAATGCCGGGGGTTGCGGTATTATCACTTTCGGTATGGGGAATAACTATTTTTCGAATAACTACATAAGTTCATGTACAGGAATATTCATTGATAACCGGAAATTCAGTATTCCCGGCGCTCCTGTGGTTATTTCGGGTAATTACTTCTCCATGATCGATGATTACAGTATTATTAAAAACATGAATGAAATAAACCCGGTTATAATAAAGGAAAACAGCTATGATTCCGATATTCCTTTTTTTGAAAATGCCTCCGGTAACGAAACCAACGTAATCATTGATAATAATCATAAAGAATACGTCCATCGCTCTTTTATCATAGAACCGGGAAAAAATTACGATACCCTGGCATTGGGAACACCCAGGCCATTTGAAAATATCGGGGCGCCAGATGATCCGGTGTCATTTGTTTTATTTGACATCAAAGCCAGTGTAACTCCGGAAAAAAGCGGAACTGTCAGCGGACAGGGAACATTTGAATACGGGGATACAGCAACTCTCTGCGCAAAACCTGAAGAAGGATATTCATTTGTCAACTGGACAGAAAACGGAAATGAACTATCCACGACGGAAAGTTTCTCTTTTACAGTTACCGGTGACAGGACTCTCACAGCCTCTTTTGAATTTGCAACAAAGGCCGGAACTGTCAGCGCAAAACAGGATTGGTTTCAAATTTATCCGAATCCTGCCAATGAATGGCTGAGATTATCATTTTTAACGGAGGTTCCGGATAATATACCGTATAAGATTTCCTCTGCTGACGGGGTGACAGTTATGGAAGGAAAAATTACACAAAATAAAAAATTGATTATAAATCATTTAGAAGAAGGTTTCTATATTATTTCATGTCAAAACAAGTGGGAATTCCATTCAGAAAAATTAATCAAAAATTAGATTTAGTGACTTGTTTTTTTATCCTCCGGAATTAATTATATTTAGCGATAAAATACAGAAGGATCATTTAAACCCGATTTTCATATGATTTAAGTGTTTATTTTAAAGGTATCATATGGAACTTGCATTTATTTTAATCATCA
>CAZIOB010000027.1:0-2588 GCA_964540755.1 uncultured Prolixibacteraceae bacterium
ATGCCCGGCAATACCGGAAATGTCCATGCAACTGTTAAGGCGCCGAGGAAAACAATAGCCGGTGATTATGTTACTAATTTAACTGCCAGGACTCCTGAAGTTACCAAAGAAGTTGCGTTCAGGATTTCTGTAAGAACCCCTATATTAATAGGATGGTTAGGAGTACTTATTATTATTGCTGCTGTTGGCGTTGTTTATTATCTTTTCCGAAAATATGGAAGGAGGTAGATCGTGACGGAAAATAGCATCGAATTGGTTGAATTAACCAAAAAGTATGGTACTTTAACTGCAGTCGATCATCTGAATTTGTCCATTGGCAAGGGTGAAATATTCGGATTGCTGGGTCCCAACGGAGCCGGTAAATCAACTGCCATTCTGATGATGCTCGGTCTGACAGAACCTGATTCCGGTACTGTTACAGTGAATGGTATCGATCCTGTAAGTCGTCCGATAGAGGTAAAGAAAAAGGTAGGTTATCTGCCTGAAGATGTAGGGTTTTATAAGGAGTTAACCGGAAGGGAAAATCTTTTATACACAGCCCGGTTAAACGGAATTCCTGATGAAAAGGCTCATGAGGAGGCAGACCGTCTGATTAACAGGATAGGGCTTGCCGGTTCTGCAGATAAAAAGGTGAGTGCCTATTCCCGGGGTATGCGTCAAAGATTGGGACTGGCGGGAGTGCTCATTAAAGATCCGGAGGTCATTATCCTGGATGAGCCCACATTGGGAATAGATCCCACCGGGGTCCGTGATTTTCTCAATCTCATTGTCACCCTTGGCAAGGAAGAAGGTATAACAGTATTGTTTTCCTCCCACCATTTACACCAGGTTCAGCAGGTATGCGACCGCGTTGGTATTTTTGTAGATGGAAAGCTGCTGGCTGAGGGTGATATTCGCAGTTTGTCCCAAAAGCTTTTCAAAGGTAATCCTTATATTATAGAGGTAGCGCTTGATGTTAATAATATGGATGATGACGAGCGTTTAAGGGTATTATCTGTTGAAGGGATGAAATCTGTTGTTAAAGATATTGACGGGATCGAAAGAATCAGTCTGAACAGGGAAGTTTTTTCCTTTGAATGTTCGTACGATGTCAGCCGCCAAATTGCCCGCACTCTCCTGGATTCAGGAGTTGAATTATATATGCTGAACAGGAAGGAATTCGGTCTGGATGAGATTTATTACCGATATTTTGAAGGAGGAGAACATCATGAATGAACAGACACAACCTACCCGGAAAAATAAGATGAAGGATCTTTGGAAATTTAATATATCCGGACTAAAACAAGGTAAAAAAGATAGTTCGGTTACAAGTACTTTTAAAGTCATTGTTGATAAAGAATTTGCCGACCATGTGAATAGCTGGAGATTTATCATTCTTGTATCCATTATTGCATTGACCTGTTTCGGCTCCTTATATGCAGCGCTTTCGACGATTGCGGAGGAAGGAGTAAAGACAGCGGGTGCAGACGATAATTTCCTGTTTCTAAAGCTTTATACACTCTCCGACGGCACATTGCCCTCTTTTATTGTCTTTATCAGTTTTTTGGGGCCTCTGCTGGGTATCGGACTGGGTTTTGATGCTATTAATTCTGAACAGAATAACGGAACATTGAGCCATATACTTGCCCAGCCTGTCCATCGTGATTACATCCTTAATGCCAAATTCGTAGCTGCCCTTAAGCTTATCAGCATTATGTTTTTCACATTGAGCTTCCTGGTCATGGGTTTTGGTTTGATAAGAACGGGAATTCCTCCGACAGCTGAGGAATTTTGGCGGATTATTTTCTTTGTACTGTTGAGTATTCTTTATGTGGCCTTCTGGCTAAACCTGTCTATTTTGTTCTCAGTTCTTTTCCATCAGCCTGCAACATCGGCTCTGGTGGGGATAGGCTTTTGGCTTTTTACCACTATTTTCTATCCTATGATAGTCGATGTAATCACAAATGCGCTGAATCCCGGACAATATGCATCGCCGGGACAAATAGTTGCATTTGAGAAATTCAGGCTCGGACTTCTGCATATTCTACCAAGCCAGTTGTTTAATGAAGCTACTTCATCGGTGTTAATGCCTTCTGTCCGCAGTCTTGGGCCTTTGACTATGGAGCAGACTCACGGTGCTATTCCCGGGCCTTTGCCTTTGGGACAAAGTATTTTGCTGGCATGGTCCCAAATTACCGGATTGATTGGAGCAACGGTGATCTGTTTCGTGATCAGTTATGTTTCATTTATGCGACGGGAAGTAAGATCGGGTTAACATATCACTGTAAAAAATTATTTCAGTTTATTTTATAATCCTGCTCAGAAAAGTTTCTGTTTGAAGCAGAAATAAATAAAGAAATATAAATATTTAGATATCAATTTCTTAATTTTGTTTAGAACATTTTTTATATTTGATCATAAAATGAACTTTTTAGAGCGGGTTACGTAACTTTACAATAAACCGATTAATTAAATAGTGTTCGTCCATAAAGTCAAGAGTCTGAAATAGAAAGTTTGCTGACAAGGCTTGTGAAGCCCGAAAAATGTGAGTTTACTATTCGTAAATGACCATTTCGAGGGCAAGCATAACGCAGTCAGCGGACTTTATA
>CAZIOB010000028.1:0-31322 GCA_964540755.1 uncultured Prolixibacteraceae bacterium
ACGGGATACAATGTCTTTTACAACCTTAATAACAAATTCACGTACCCGGGGTAGTCCCGGATCGAAATAAAGGCTGTTACCATACCTGATTATCCACTCAGGATGCTTAAATGCGATATGGTTCCCTGCCAGTGGCTGTTTTTGATTTAATGCTACTCTGTATGGATTAAGCCAGGCGTGCAATTCCATCCCCCGTTTATGGCATTCTTCTATCCAGAAAAGCAGAGGATCATAAAATGGTTCGGGCATTTTCCCTGGTATTCCGGTCAGGTACCTCGACCAGGGTTCAAGAGAGGAGGAATAAAAAGCATCTGCTGAAGGTCGCACCTGAAGGATTATTGCATTCATGCCTAATTGTTGATGGAGATCAAGTATATTGATTACCTCCTTTTGTTGCTGTTCCGTGGAAAGCCCTGGTTGGGAAGGCCAGTCAATATTTGTAACAGTAGCCACCCATACTGCCCGGAATTCATATTTCAGGTTTTGTGACTGTCCTGATCCGGGTATAATTATTGCCAGAATGAAAGTGAGAATAAAAAACCGCATGTCTTGTTATTCTATTTATTAAGTTTACTAGTTAATAAATGTAGAAACTTAATTCTGAATTTTATGACACATTTGTCCGGCTTATTATTCTTTTACTAATATACAAGTGTTAATAAAAAGATTTGCTCTTGTTAAATATGATTGTAAATGAGCATTATAAGGATTAAAATCGTGCTCGTTATAAAAATTATTATCATTTAACAATGTTATCGTATTTGATATAGTATATCCGGTAATAGTCTCTCCCCGGCTGAATTTCAAAAAATCTCTTTCAATTATACTAAATTTAACCATTTTAAAGTTGAGTTCATAATTAATTTGTGAAATTATTACTATTGTGCAATTTAACTTAACAGAGGCTTGATCGTTTACCCGCAAGGGAATCACAAATCAAGCCTCATTAAATGGGAAGGGAACTAATATTGACTTCAGTATATTCATTTAAACAGGAAATTTAGTTCTGTAGAATTTTCCCCTATCACATATAAATCTTATATTATATTACTTTACTTTTATCCAGTTTCTCATTTTTTTGAATAGATAACTTATTCTGCTCCTGTTAATTTTTTATTTCTGTCAGCATTTAAAACAGAAGGTTCCACAATTAAATCTGTTTCTTTCAATCCATTTTTATTCCCATCCGAATATTGAATAAGTAATTTCAAATTTCGTACAAATTTTATTTTGCATTACTTACAATTAACATATACAGAAGGTTACGTGTAAATAATTTTCAGAGATCAAATATCAAAATGATAATTTTTTATCATATCGATAATTGTAATTAAACAACAGGCTTAATAAAGAGTTGAGGCATTTGCAGTGAGTATCTCCGGTAGTGGCCTAAAATGCAGGGTTGCAATAGATTTTTAACTGGGGCTGCCTGCTGTTTAACTCGCAATCTCCACCACCAGGCCATCCTCAGTCTGACTCACCTTTGCCATCTTCTGGCCTGTCAGCCCCTTTATTGCCTTATCCCATTTTTTGTTGCTGAGGCTCCATGTCCTAATATTATTTTAGCAAAATTCTATCGCTTAGTTTTTCTAAAGGGTAACAGAATGTTTGGATTAAATGAAATGAATGTATATATTTGCAATATACATGAATGAAGTATTTAATAAATGCAAAGGCTTTGAATGGGACCAGGGAAATTCCCTTAAGAATTGGTTTCGTCACAAGGTATCGCAAGGGGAATGTGAACAGGTTTTTTTTAACGAACCCCTGGCTGTTCATGAAGACATTAAACATTCAAAAAATGAGGAACGGTGGTTTTTACTGGGGAAAAGTGATTCGGGGAGGTTTTTATTTATTGTTTTTACTATCAGAAAAAATTTGATACGTGTGATATCTGCCAGGGATGTGAATAAAAAAGAAAGGAAAATTTATGATGAACAAGTATAAAAATATTCCACTTTTTAAATCAGAGGAGGAGGAAAGGGAATTTTGGGCACTCCATGATTCTTCTGAATATATTGACTGGAAAAAAGCTAAGCGGCCTGTTTTTCCCAATCTGAAGCCTTCATCAAAAACTATTTCACTAAGATTGCCGGAACATATTTTAAATGAAATAAAAATGATTGCCCGCAAAAGGGATATTCCATATCAGTCTCTTATTAAAATATTTTTAAGTGACAGGGTGAATGAGGAGTTGGAAAATTCGAAGTGAAACTTAGTCGCAGTATTCAGTTTTCAGTTTTCAGTCTCAATGATCAGTGGCCAGTCTCAGTGGCCAGTATCAGTCTGCCAACTGTAAACTGCGACTGGTGACTGTAAACTATTAACTCACAATCTCCACCACCAGGCCGGCTTTCGTCTGGCTCACTTTTGCCAGCTTATGCTTAGTAAGTCCTTTAATGGCTTTGTCCCATTTCTTGTTGCTGAGGCCTGACTGTGCCTTAAGGTCGTTCAGGTCAGCAGGGGAATTTTCTTTAAGAAGGTTTAGCACCAGCTTCTCCTCTTCAGTCAGTTCAACGGCTTTCTTTTCGGGCTTCATTTGCGGGAAGAAAAGGACATCCTGAATCGAGGGACTGTCAGTCATGATCATTGCCAGCCGGTCGATGCCCATACCCATACCCGAAGTAGGAGGCATTCCATATTCCAGCGCTCTGATAAAATCGTGGTCAATATACATTGCCTCATCATCTCCTTTTTCCAGCAATTTTGCCTGCTCTTCAAGCCTTTTTCGCTGATCATCAGGATCATTCAGCTCTGAATATGCATTGACTATCTCTTTGCCGGTTACCATCAGTTCAAACCTTTCTGTCAATTCCGGGTTGTCCCTGTGCCTTTTAGTCAGTGGTGAAGTTTCAACAGGATAATCAATTATAAATGTAGGTTGTATGTAATGGTGTTCACATTTTTCACTGAAAATTTCATCAATGAGCTTTCCTTTGCCCATAGAGGATGTAGTTTCGATATTCAACCTGTCGCATATCCGGTGTAATTCATCTTCTGATTTCCCGAGAATATCATAACCGGTATGTTCTTTGATGGAATCTGCCATAGTGACCCGTGGATAGGGTGTCTTAAAATCAATAATATTTTCCCCTACTTTAACTTTTGTTGTTCCGTGAAGAGCTATTGCTACCTCTTCAATAATGGTTTCCGTAAAATCCATCATCCATTTATAGTCCTTATAAGCTACATATATTTCCAGTAATGTGAATTCCGGATTGTGTGTCCTGTCCATCCCTTCATTGCGGAAGTTTTTTCCAAACTCATACACACCCTCAAAACCACCGACGATTAGTCGTTTCAGATAAAGTTCATCAGCTATGCGGAGATAAAGGGGAATGTTAAGTGTATTGTGATATGTAGTAAAGGGACGTGCAGCAGCGCCGCCGGGAATAGGCTGAAGTACAGGAGTCTCAACTTCCAGGAATCCATTTTCGTTAAATATCCGGCGTATGGTGTCGATCATCCTGGTTCGCTTTATAAAAATTTTTTTAATCCCGGGATTTACAATAAGATCAACATACCGTCTGCGATATCTCTGGTCGGGATCTGTGAACGCATCAAAGGTTTTACCCTCTTTTTGCTTGACAATGGGAAGGGGGCGCAATGATTTATTAAGAATAGTGAAATTTTTTACATGAATTGTTATCTCACCCATATGAGTGATGAAAACAAAACCCTCCACACCGATTATGTCTCCTATGTCGAGTAGTTTCTTGAAAACTTCGTTGTACAGTGTTTTATCTTCTCCAGGACAAATTTCATCGCGGGTAACATATATCTGAATGCGTCCCGTGTGATCCTGGAGCTCTGCAAATGAGGCTTTGCCCATTATACGCCTGCTCATAATTCTCCCTGCAATACGTACTTCACGGAAATTATTTTTTTCCTCGCTGAAATTTTCCTTTATTTCTACAGAGGTTGTATTTGTATCATAAGCGGCAGCAGGATAAGGATCAATCCCCAACTCACGCAGTTTTTCAAGAGAATTTCTTCGTATTATTTCCTGTTCACTATATTCCTGTTGATTCATTCGTTTAAAATTTTCATGTTCGTTTTATAATGAAAAAATTTTCGCAAAGATAATAAAAGATGCCGGTATGTTTTTTCGTGTAATGTAATATCAAAGGCATTTTTTATCTTTGTAATCTGAGGGAAAGGAAAATGGAAAATAATAGCATGGAAAGGATATGGATTTTAAAGAAGCAGGGCGATTCTAATGAGATTAAACATCTTTCGGCTGCACTTAATGTCAATATGACAATTGCGAGGCTTCTTGTACAGCGCGGAATAAAAACATTTAATGAAGCAAAAGCTTTTTTCCGTCCCCGGCTTAGCGATCTTCATGATCCTTTCCTGATGAAAGACATGGATAAGGCTGTGGAACGCATTGAGCAGGCAATAAGCCGGCAGGAGAAGGTTCTGGTATATGGCGATTATGACGTTGACGGAACTACTTCTGTAGCCATGATGTATATATTCCTTAAACCTCGTCTTGAGCATATCGAATATTATATTCCCGATCGCTATACCGAAGGATATGGAATTTCTCCGCAGAGTATTGATTATGCTGCTGATAACGGTTTCTCACTGATTATTGCCCTCGATTGTGGGATCAAAGCAGTTGAAAAGATTACAAAAGCACGTGAAAAAGGACTGGATTTCATTATTTGTGACCACCATAATCCCGGTGAAACAATGCCGCCGGCAGTTGCCGTCCTTGATCCAAAGCAGGATGGTTGCAAGTATCCTTATAAGGAACTTTCCGGTTGCGGTGTGGGGTTTAAATTTTTACAGGCTTATTGTGAAAAAAACGGTATCGATCAGGAGGAAATACATGATTTGCTCGATCTGGTGGTTGTCAGCATTGCCTCGGATATCGTTCCTATTACAGGCGAGAACAGGGTCCTTGCATATTATGGTTTGAAAAAACTCAACTCTAATCCGGGTATTGGTCTTCAGACAATAATAAATTTTGCAGGAATTAATGGAAATGATATAACTATAAGTGACATAGTTTTTAAGATCGGCCCACGGCTTAATGCGTCGGGAAGGATCGAGCATGGTAAAAAATCAGTTCAGATCCTGGTTGCAAATGATGAGGATAAATCGGATCTTCTGGGAGAAGAAATTGACTCATTTAATGAGATTAGGAAAACACTGGACAGGGATATTACCCAAGATGCCCTTGACATGATCGAAAAAGATCCGGAGATGAAGGTAATGAACAGTACTGTGCTTTATAACCGTGACTGGCACAAGGGCGTTGTGGGTATAGTGGCATCAAGGGTTACAGAACAATTTTACCGTCCTACAATTATCCTGACTGAATCTAACGGACTGGCAACCGGTTCGGCAAGGTCAGTGAAGGATTTCGATCTGTATGAAGCAATAGGCCAGTGCAGCGACCTGCTTGAATCATATGGCGGACATATGTATGCTGCCGGGCTTACCCTGAAAATTGAAAATATTCCAAGATTCAGAAAACGTTTCGAAGAGATTGTCACTGCTCATTCAAAGGATCTGTCACAGATACAGGCTATTGAGGCAGATGCTAAGATACCACTGAGCGAAATTACACCCCGGTTTTACCGGATACTGAAGCAGTTTGCACCATTCGGGCCTCATAATCCGACTCCGGTATTTATCACCGAGGATGTATTTGATGCAGGGACCAGCAGGCTGGTGGGCAAAAGTAAAGAACATCTGAAGCTGGATCTTGTTGAGCCGGATGTTCATTCCGGAATTTTCCCGGGTATAGCGTTTAACCAGCATGATAAATTTGATCTGATTACATCGGGACTTCCTTTCGATGTTTGCTATTCAATAACTGAAAACGAATATCGCGGAAAAATTAATTTACAACTTTTTATAAGGGACATTAAAAAGAGGGATATATTTTAGAGCGGTAAATGAGTGAAATCATTTTAACCTGATCCTCTGACAGTAAATGTTATATCCTTTTGTATAGTTTTATTTCACCGTTTCTGAATTTTTTGATAAGCTTATACTTGTTTAACAGGAGCCCATCGACAATATTATTTTTTCTTTCCACAACAACGAAGCGGGGATTACTATTTATTATCCTTTTTATTTCCCCCGTGGCATCAATATTGAATGCTTTATGATATTTGCCGAATAACAATCCGGAATGCACAAATTTTGTGGGGCTGTCCATTCCAAGGATGTAATAAATTATATGTTCATAATTGGAAACAAAGACCTTGTCACCTGGCTTTAACTCCTTCTTTATTATTTCAGCAACTTCGCGCGGATAATCGGGTTTAACGATTTCATTGATAAAGGTAACAGACTGAATGATCAAAATTGCGCAGGCAAGTGCGATAATTCCTGTTCTGCCTGTATATATTTTTGCAGTTATTTTGTCAATTATAAATTCCGGATGGAAGAACAGTCCGGCCAGAATACTCAGGGGAAGCATGAGCTGAATTGTATAATGGCTATATTCCCTTCCGGGCATATAAATAGCTAACAGGATAAAAATAATCCACACAGAGAAGAAGTACTTGTTTTTGACTGAAAATGGTTTATCACGTTTGAATATTACATAAAATACAAGAAAGGATATAGGTAAAAATTTAGCCGTAAAATCCAGCAGCATTACTAAATATCTCAGTAGTGAAGGATCATTTGCATAATTAGCCGGCATCACATAAGTGATAAAATAGAAATCGTGAAAGTTGCCACTCTCCCAGAACCAAAGGTTAACCAGGCCAAAAGGTATTATAAATCCTGCTGCCGCCATTAAATAGCGCCCCCAGAAACGTGGTTCCCGGATTATCTGCGGATTCCCGGTAATATCACAGGTAAAGAAAAACAGCATAAAAGCAGCAAGATCAAATAAAACAAGATACTTAATTATGAATCCCGTACCCATCATCAGTCCTCCCCAAAAAAAGTTCTTTATTTTTGGATCCAGAAAAAGAAGTAGTCCTCCTGCCGTGGTGAGATTAAACAATAACTCTGTATTTGGTGACAGTCCGTGATATGTCCAGATGGAAGTATAGAATATATAAATAAATCCTGAAGCCAGGGCCGCCCTTTTATTTTTAATAATTTTAAGAGCAAGGAGGAAGATAAGATAAGCTGTTATACTTACGAAAATGGCAAATGCCAACCTTTTAAAAAATATGGAGCTTCCGAAAAGAAACTCTAATCCTGCATAGACAAGAAAAATGCCTGCGGGTTTGGTGTCTGTAACATCAGTATAAAGAGCTTTGCCATTCAGAATATCCCTTCCGATTATCATATAAGTTGACTCATCATGATCCAGTACACTTGGATAAAAACTTATAAACCTCATTAGAATTGACACTGCAATTAACAGAAAGAATATATTCTTCTTTGACTCTGTAAGACTTTTTATGATATTCAATGCTGATTGTGTTTAGTATTAGTTTTAAGCTTTTGAACACATTGCTTTATTATCAGGCAAGATCAGTATTCCGGATTTTTTTGATGATGAAATCATAAATCAGTTACATAAACCGGGAAAGTGAGGTGTGATGAGATTTTCCAATCCGCTGATCACTGTAGCTCCTGTATTTTTGAGCCTTTCCTCAGACTGATGTCCGTCTGCCACAAGAATACATTTGATCCCCAGCTTTTTTGCAACTTCAAAATCATGATCTGTGTCACCGATAATACATGCATCCTCCTTTTTAATGTTATTTTCTTTTATGAGTTGTTCTCCTCTGTCGATTTTTGAAGCAGCATAATGATCTTTCAATCCTGCAACAGCTTCGAAATAATGGAAGATTCCGTTATGCTGCAGTGTTTGTTGCAGCATTGTCTGCTTCATTGCAGAAAGTACGAATTGCCTTGCCCCGTTGTTTTTGAAATGGTCAAGAACCTTGCGTGCGGAAGAGTGTAGCGGGCAATTTTTTACATGTGTATCATAAAGAGTTATGAATTCATTTGCGGGAATTCTAAAATCTTCTTTTTGAAAATCAAAACCTATAGAGCGATAATAATCTATTACCGGAAATGAAAATGCTTCTTTGTAAGAATACCTGTCAAGGAGAGGTAATTCCCTTTTTCTCAAAAGCTTGTTGATTGTCGAAACGCATAAATCGAGATCATTGAGCAAGGTACCGTTCCAGTCCCATATTATAGTCCCCATCATTTTATTTTTTATCTGTAACCTTAAGTTTATTAATCACCGGATTAGCATAGATTTTCAGGAAGCGTTCACGAATATCATCTATTGGAAAATCGAGATGTATCATTACCTGTTCTATCATTGTTTTAAAATGTTCTTTGTCTTCCGCTGTATATTTCTCCCTAAAGCGTGCTTCCTGCATCAACAGGTCGTAAGCAATATAATTGCCGGGCCATAGTTTAAAGTTAGCATATATTTGACTGTCGATTAATTCTGCCAGTTCTGTATATTGTTTGTTAAGTTCTCCGTTGGATAAGGGCTCACGGGCATTTAAACTTACAGGTGATCCAAATGCAAAGTGCATGCGGCCTTTTGGGTTGAACATTCCCATTGACATACTTTTTAAATCGTCTTTGTTGGTTTTTAAAATCCCGTAATGTTCTCTTTTTATGAGCTCTTTCATTTTTGCCAGGGCACAGGGTTCGATTTCATAAGAAATTGAGACAGGTACAATATTCAGTTCGTTAAACCCCTCCTGTAATGTTTTTTCATTGCTCATATTCAGCATCTTCAACACGCTGATCTGTGTTTGATCGAATCCGTCCTTGGTACGGCCTTCCCTCTGGGCTATCCATACGGAATATTTATCATGTATAATTGAATTGCGAATATAGTGAGACACCTTTCTTGATGCTTTCACTAATTCGCGGGGAGGAAGATTTCGTTGAATAATGAATGCACGGTTTAGCTTAACAGCATGTTCAATCCACTTGTACAGCAAAAGATTATTTCCAATGGCAATTCTTGTTGTATTCATCCCTGTCTCAAAAATAAGCATGTTAAGCAGGGCGCTGTCTAAAATTATATCCCGGTGATTAGAGATAAAGAGGTATGGCTTTTTTTTGTCAAGTTTGTCTATACCGCTGGTTGTCAGTCCGTCTGATGTTTTATCGACAAGCCACTGTAAAAGGTCATAAACAAAAGTTCCCTGTAGTTGCCTGACAGTTTTAATCATGCGGAGCTGAACTTTTACCATCTCCACTTTGGGACGAAATTTAAACAGATACATCAATACTTCGTCGAAGACCGGGTCTTTGAGCAAAAGTCTGATGTTCTCCTTAACTTCATCGTCGTGGTAGGGCCGTATATCGTCAAAATTATATTTCATATGAATTCAGATGCAAAGAAACGAATTCGGCATCACATTTTCAACCTTATTTGAAATTTTACCTCTGTTTTTTTATTCCCGTGGATTTCATTATATCCTGTACCCGTTGATTCTGCATTTTTAATTGTGGTATTTGCCAGTTTAAACCATAACTCGGTTTTGTCGCTGATCTTGTATTTCATATTCAGATAAGTACGAAAGCCTTTATCAAAATACGCAGGAATAGAAAACGAGTAAAGAAGGTCATTTTCGTAAGCATAGATCCTGGAATTATAACTTTCTGAATCAAACCAGGCTATCCTTACCGAAAAATTTAACGGAATCCGGCCAGTAGAACACTGGATATCCTGAAATACCAGCCATCCATATTCTTTCTCCTGCTGGTTGTATAATACATTTTCCATCCTTGTCTTAAGGATCAGGTTATCACATGGGCAATACTGCATATGAAGCCGTGTTTTTTTATAATGTTCACGTGTGGTTATATATCTTTCTGCTTCTATTATTTTTTTGTCTTTTTTCTTATTCCTGAATTTTAAATAGAAATTTAATTGATCCGAAATTTTGAAATCTGCCTGTATCTGAAATTCTCTTCCTTTTAGAGGTGTTATGGTTGAATAACTGATCCATTCGGAGCAGAACATGTCGGAATATGCTGAGATGCTAACATATTTTACAGGAAGGATCTCTATCCCTGCATAAAATCCGGTTTCATCTCTTGCGCTGCTCCCTTCCGAAAGCACAGAAGCCCACAAAGCGTTATAGTCTTTATCAAAATGTCTGAAAAGGAACGATAAATTGAGCTGGTCATGTATATTGGCAATGGCTCCCTGCAGATATGCCTTGCTTTTGGAACCTGACATGGCTGCTTCACCGAAAAGCTGATATTTACCCTTACTTAAGAGGTAATTTATTCCACCGACAATATTCGTTCTGCCCCTGAACCGGAAATAATTATAAAGCTGGTCAGCTGGGATAAAGGGTTTGTCAAATTTTCTGTACAAAAAAGCTGCTCCAATCTTGAAGCTGCCAAAATACCATTGTCCCACGGCGCCTGTATTCATGTCATTAACACTTTTTTTATCTGCTATCTCATTTTTTGTGCGATGATAGCCGGAGGTTTGCAGACTTGTAAAATATGCCGCAGAAGTATCGGGGAATACAAGGTTCCCGTCCCTGTTTTTTCTTGAGAAAAACAAACTGATCTTTTTATTGTTGAAATTCAGTGTGGATGCAACTCCTCTGAAAAACTGGTTTTCATTTGCCGAGGTATAAGGCCTTACATCCTGGTTCATTTTGGAGATATTAAGAGTCCCGGATGACTTACCTGCTGAGAAACCCTGCCACAGAACAAGTCCCTGTCCTGCACGTACAACAAAATCCCCCAATATAATATTTTCTACAACCTTGCTGATTTTTATTCCGGCATGTGCGGAATAAAAATCGAATCCCGTCCTGTTGGAACCGCAGAAGAATGATTCTCCCGGATCTTTTTCAGCAGTAATTCCGGCTGAGAGATCATCGCCCGACTTGAATTTGTAACGTGCATAATATCTTAACCTGTTTCCTTCAAAAGGAACTGAGCCATCTTCTTTGGCCAGGTATCCTTTTGGCTTCTGAACTGTTCCAAGAGTACGAAGCAATAATTCGTGCCTGCCGTAGCTAAGAATATTCTTTGGCCTGGCAGGATTATTTGCCAGGGCGCCGAAACATATAAACGGTTGCAGATCACTGAGAACTTTTTCATCAATCCCTTCAATTGCATTTAGTTCATATATAGAGTATGCAGGACCGTATTTTTCGAGGTAATCAAGTAGTTTTTGAATTTGTAAAGGATCAAGCAAATATAATCTTGATAGCTGTTGCCTTGTTGCCGTATTGATATTAAGAGGCTGGTCGGCATATTCCTGAAGATCTTCCATGATCATAGTTATATCATATTCTTCTTCTGTTTCTTCGATAATTGATTCGATAAGATTTTCAAGGTGTTCATCATTAATTTTGTTTTGTGCATATAAAGCTGAAGCAGAAAGAAAAAGAAGCAGGGTCAGAGTTTGCCTGAGAATTTTTTTCATGTTAGTCTTGTGTGTTTTTACAATCATGTTAGTTTCCTATTTTATACCGGCCATATTTGATTAAAGTTGAAACTGTATCGAAACGGAGGGTGTAACACCCAGGTTGCCATGATAACTGAATCCGATATCTGCTGATATATTACCTGTTATATAACCTATGCCGGCAGTATAATTAAAAGGTTGTCCCGAAGCCCCGGCCCGGATAGCAAGATTTTTTGCGGGGAGGAATTCAACCCCGGTTTTAAAGAGCACCGGAGAGTTACTATCCTTTTCGGTTTCAAATGTGATCATTATATTTTTATCAAAAAGGAAGTGGCCGCCTGCACGCAGGATAAGCGGCATTTTATGTGTGCCAAAAATAAATTCAGCACTTTGTGAGGCTGGATTAAAAATATGGGCTCCCAGAAAAAGTTTTTTTACCGGGCAGTAGATAATGCCACCCTCAAAAGTTGCAAATCCCCTGGTATGTTCATTTTCTGGTAAGGTTTGTGTAAAATAATCCATTTGCATACCTGCACTGAACTTCGGAAAAAGCTGTTTTGCAAAGGCTATAGCAAACTTATTTTCTTTGAAAACACCTTTCCCGAACTGGAGGAAGCTTAATCCGAATACACCTGCTCTTACAGGCAAAACAAAAGATCCTGCTGTAAGGGAGAGTTTATCAATTCCGAATTTAGATTCATAATAAAATCCTGCCGAAATATCCGACATGCCTGATAATCCGGACTGGTTATGGAAGGTAGCCCATGTATCCGACAAAGAAATGCATGAATTGGAGAGGCCGAGGAATCTGGCCCCGGCGTTATGATTTTCCATTGAGTAGCCTTTGTATAGGAACCCGATAACAGAAAAGCAGATAATAAAAAATAAATTTTTGTTTGGGGAAATAAACATTTTTGAAAAAATCAGGGGTTTGAAATATTAAGTATAAGATCAGTAGGTTCTGACTACATGCTAATTAGTTTTGTATTTATATTTAATTTCTGAAAGCTCCTTGTTAGCATTTACAATTTTTTGCTTTAGATTTTGTTTATAATCTGCCATTTTTTGCATCAGGTTATCGTCGCTTGTTGCCATCATCTGAACTGCAAGGATTGCAGCATTCATAGCACCGTTGACAGCGACTGTTGCTACCGGGATACCGGGAGGCATCTGCAGGATTGAAAGAATGGAATCAAGTCCGGAGAGGCTGGCATTAATGGGGACCCCGATAACAGGCAGTGGGGTCATGGCAGCAATAACTCCGGGCAGATGTGCGGCCATTCCGGCTCCGGCAATGATCACTTTTATGCCGCGTTCCTTAGCATTCTTTGCAAAGTTTTCCACTTCATCGGGGGTACGATGCGCAGAAAGGGCATTCAGTTCGAAGGGGATTTCAAATTCATCAAGAAGCCGGGCGGCCTTTGACATAACATCGAGATCAGATGTACTGCCCATTATGATACTTACCTTTGGTTCCATCTTTTGTGATATAAATTTTCAGTTGATTGATTTGTTTTGTTAATTTGTGTACTTAATTATATTAAACGAAAATACACTTTTTACGGTATTTATAAAAATATAATTTGAAAGAAAAGGGATACAATTAGTAAGGCACTGGCTGACAGGATACTTATAAGATAACATATATAAAATCAAGTGATATAGTATATATTTGCAGTGCAGCTTTAACTGTCTGCTAAATTATTACGGCAGCAGATGATGCCACAGTTAAATGTAATGCAGGGCTGTAATACATTTTCATTTTAGATTTTAGGTTAAAATTGAATAGAAACAAATAATTAATTTTATTCATGAAAAGTATTAAGATAGATGATAAAAAATTTCGGCTTTTCATTACCAGTGAAAAAATTTTATCCACAGTGAAGCTTATGGCTCGGAAAATTAATAAAGATCTGGCAGATAAGAGCCCTGTATTTGTTTGTATTCTGAATGGTTCATTTATTTTTGCAGCTGATTTATTGAAGCATATAGATATTATTACATCTAAGATTACTTTTCTGAGAGTTTCTTCATACGAAGGTATTCATTCATCGGGAAATGTAAAACAACTTGTCGGGATAAACGAAGATATTGAAGGTAAAACAGTTGTTATTTTGGAAGATATAGTTGATACAGGACTTACAATTAACATGATCCGGAAACAGCTCAGGGAAAAAAAACCTGAAAGGATATTAACAGCCGCATTGTTATTTAAGCCTTCAGCGCTAAAAGAGGATGTTGTACTTGATTATGTGGGTATGGAAATACCAAATGATTTCATTGTCGGGTATGGTTTGGATTATAATGGATATGGAAGGAATTTAAGAGATATTTACTCTATTATTAATGAATAAATTTTTTTTACTATGTTAAATCTTGTACTTTTTGGCCCTCCTGGGGCAGGGAAAGGAACTCAGGCAGAGTTTCTTATTGATTCATATAAACTGATCCATTTATCTACCGGCGATCTTTTGCGGAGTGAAATAGCGGAAGGAACAGAGCTTGGGCTCACTGCGAAAAATTATATGGATAAAGGAGAGCTTGTTCCTGATGAGGTTGTAATAGGCATGATAAAGAGCAAGTTGCTCGCAAATGAGGATGCCAGGGGATTTATTTTTGACGGCTTTCCAAGGACAGTTGACCAGGCTAAGGCGCTTGACAATCTGCTGGAAGAAAATAATACTCCTGTCTCGGGAATGCTCAGTCTGGAGGTTGAAAAGCAGGAACTGATAAACAGGTTACTTGGCCGGGGAAAAGTATCAGGACGTGCCGATGATCAGGACCAGTCGGTTATTGAGAACAGGATTAATGTTTATAATGAAAAAACAAAACCTCTCATAGAATACTATGATGGACAGGGTAAGTATTATAGCATTGACGGAATGGGATCTATAGAAGAAATTGCCGGCCGGTTGAAAAGAGTTGTTGAGAAATTGTGATATTTGGTTTGATCCGCCGGATAAATCCGGCGTTAAATAATGCCGGGTCATTGAGGTTGAAGGTTTAGAATAAAAATATATCCGACAATATGGAATGAGGCAATAAAAAATGGCAGAATCCAATTTTATAGATTATGTTACTGTATATTGTAAATCGGGGAAAGGAGGCGCCGGATCGGCTCATCTGAGAAGGGAGAAATTTGTGCCTAAGGGAGGCCCGGATGGTGGTGACGGCGGTCGGGGAGGACATGTCATACTCAGGGGTAACAGTCATCTGTGGACTCTTTTGCACCTGAAATATAAAAAGCATATTAAAGCAGGCAGTGGTGAACCCGGAGGCCGTCAGCAAATGACGGGAGCAGACGGTAAGGATGTTATCCTGGAAGTCCCTCCGGGCACCATTGTTAAAGATGCAGAAACCGGTAAATTTCTGATGGAGGTGACAAAACATAATGAGCAGCATATTCTTTTAAAAGGAGGCCGCGGCGGTTTAGGCAACACTCATTTTAAGTCGTCTGTTAACCAGACTCCGCGCTATGCCCAACCCGGTGAGCCGGGAGAAGAAGGATGGAGGGTATTGGAGCTTAAGGTTCTTGCCGATGTCGGACTTGTAGCTTATCCAAGCGCCGGCAAATCTACCCTGCTGTCAGTTGTGTCAGCCGCAAAACCCAAAATTGCTGATTATCCTTTTACTACCCTGACTCCAAATCTTGGCATAGTGCAGTACAGGGACCAGCAGTCATTTATTATAGCTGATATTCCCGGAATAATAGAGGGGGCACATGAAGGCAGGGGGCTCGGATTGAGATTTCTGAGACATATAGAACGAAATTCAATGCTCCTTTTTATTGTCCCGGCAGATAGCCGGGGGCATCTCAGGGAATATAATGTCCTTATCGGGGAACTGGGTAAGTATAGTCCCGAACTACTCGATAAACCCAGGTTCCTGGGCGTGAGTAAAGCTGATTTACTGGATGAAGAACTAATGCGGGAGATAAGTGAAGAGCTGAAGGATATACCACATATATTTTTTTCCTCGGTTACCGGTTATAATATTCCGCAATTAAAAGATAAAATATGGCAAATATTAAATGATTAAATGGAATTAATACAGAAAATACTCGAAGCGGATATAGATCTTTTTCTATTACTGAACAGCTATTATAGCGATTATTGGGACAGCATTATGCTGATTATAACTCATAAGGAAATATGGTTTCCATTTTTTCTGGTTATTATTTTTTTATTAGTTAAAAAATACCGGAGTAAAAGCTTGTTGATCCTGATATTTTTAGCGCTTACTATTTTGATAAGTGATCAGTTGTCGGTATTGATCAAGGAGACCGTTCAACGTCTGCGTCCTGTATATAGTCCTCAGATTCAACATCTTGTTCACAGTGTTCTGCATAATAGCGGACAATACGGATTTGTTTCATCCCATGCAGCCAATTCCTTTGCTATATTCTTTTTTATATCCCGTATTTTCAGAAAAAGGGGATTCTCTCTTTTGCTCTTTTTCTGGGCTCTGGTATTTTCGTATTCCCGGATTTATCTTGGTGTCCATTATCCGGGCGATATAATTTGTGGTGCCATATTAGGTGCATTTATCGGAATAGTTCTTTATAAGATACTTATGTTCATTGAAAATCATTTTTTCCTGACGCAGAATCCTAAAATAGAAAATACTAATCTTGATTCCCGTCAGTCAGGACTTTTGTTTCTTGTTTTTTGTGTGGTGACAGCCACTCTTTTCATTGCTGTTTCTATTATTCATTATTACCCATTTTTGTAAACGGCTTATTTTATATTTACAGTCCGTATATAAAATCCGCAGACTGCGTTATGTTTGTATTCAAATTGGTCATTTACTACTAGTAAACTTACATTTGCAGGTCTGTCGGCGAATTTACTAAAACAGACTCTTTGCTTTATTGATAAACACTAATAAAAATATATTAATATGATTAAATTTAGGGAATACATCCTTGAAAAAAAGAATATGGAGCTTTTGGAATTTCAATCTGCTTTGAGTGGAATAAGAGAATTTGCCTTTCGTCCCTGCCTGCTATTTTTATTGTTTTTCTTTCTAATGGGTCTTGATGTTCAATCCCAGGAGATTGAATTTAATGCAACAGACTGGGAAAATCCCGCTATTTTTGAGAAAGGGCAAAATGCACCTCATTCATTTTTCATTCCTTTTTCATCGAGGGAAAAAGCTTTGGAAAATGATATCAAAAATTGTGAAAATTTTTTATTGCTTAACGGATCATGGAAATTTTTGTGGGTGGAAAGACCTGAACTTGTTCCCGAGGGATTTTGGGAACCGGATTTCGATGTAAAAGAATGGGATAATATAAAGGTACCTTCCAATTGGCAGATGGAGGGTTTCGGTCATCCGAAATTCCGGAATGTAGCCCTTACTTTTGAGAGTGACCCACCTAATATTCCTGATTATTACAATCCTGTCGGATGCTATAAGCATAAATTCGATATTCCTTTCAAATGGTATAACAAAGAGGTAATGCTACGCTTTGAAGGAGTTAAATCAGCTTCCTATGTCTGGGTCAATGGCAAGTGCGTAGGCTACAATCAGGGCGGATTCGAACCCGCAGAATACAATATTACCGGATTTATACGGCCAGGGAAAAATGATCTGGCAGTTCAGGTAATCCGTTTTTCCGACGGATCTTATCTTGAAAATCAGGATATGTGGCGTTTATCGGGTATTTTCCGGGATGTGAAATTATACGCTCACCCAAAAATATTTATCAGCGATTATTATCTCGTTACTGATTTAGATGAGGATTATCGTAATGCCGTATTATCGGTTGATTTAGATGCACAAAATAAATCTGAAAAGGAAATCACATGCTCTGTTAGTATAGACGTGCTCGATATTGATCATCGTTCAATATTAAATAATGAGATACGTTCCCGGAATTTTAATGTAAATATAGATTCATCAAAAAATATTACACTAACAACCATAGTGGACAATCCTGAAAAATGGTCAGCCGAATACCCGAATTTATATACATTAATTTGTGAATTAAGGGACAATAATGGAAATACTATTGAGGCATTTACCCAAAGGTTCGGATTCCGGGAGGTTGAATTAATAGATAATGTAATAGCAATCAACGGCGTACCGGTTAAGTTTAACGGCGTAAACAGCCATATGCATCATCCTGAGCACGGACAGGCTGTATCATATGAGACTTTGAAGCAGGATATGACAATTATGAAGAAATTCAATATCAATTGCGTCCGGACATGCCATTATCCTCCGTCTCCTGAATATATTGATTTAGCTGATGAAATAGGATTATATATTTTTGATGAGGTCGGCGATGAGGCTCATGCAAATACTTACCTTTCGGAAGATTCTGCGTGGACTGAAATGTACAAGGACAGAAGTCGAAAGTTAGTTTACCGGGATCGTAACCATCCCTCGGTAGTTGTGTGGAGCGCGGGCAATGAATCGGGTAGTGGTGAAAATATTAAGGCAGTTATTGAAACCGGAAAGGCTATAGACCCAAGCCGGAAAGCATGGATATACGGTGGAAATAGTTTTTATATTCCTTTTGAAGATATTGTAGGACCGAGGTACTGGATTCCTTATAAATTAAGACTTCTTGCAGAGGGAGAAGTTTTACCGGATGACGATCTGAGACCCTCATTTATGGATGAATACATTGCGGCAACGGGAAACGGATTGGGTGGTATGGATGAATACTGGCAACTTATCCGGAAATATCCAAGGTTAACGGGTGGTGCTATCTGGGACTGGGTTAGTCCGGGAATTTACACACCACTCAAGATTCTTCCCGATATGTCGCCCCGGGAAAATAACGGCGCTATAATGGGACGACCTGTATTTGTTACAGGGAAAACCGGTAGGGGACTTCAATTTTCGGGTCACGATGACTGGGTGGAATTTTATCGTGATCCCAGTCTGGATATAACCGGTAATCAGCTTTCGTTAAGCTTTTGGGTTAAACCCTGTGAGATCCCTCAGCCTAATACATTCATTACTAAAGGAAGATATCAATACGGAATAATAATGAGTGATCCCAACAGCCTGGAATTTTATATTTATAGTGATAAAAGAATATCTGCCTCAGTTAAGGTAGGTGAAGGATGGTATGAAAAATGGCATCATATCGCAGGAATTTACAATGGTGAAACTCTGCAACTTTTTATCGATGGCAAATTATCTGCAAGTACAAAATTCACGGATAATATAAGCCATTCCCCTTTTCCTCTTTGTATAGGCCGGGAAGCTGATACGCAGGACCAGGGTGAATATTCAGGCAGGATGTCTAAAATGGTCATTGATGAAGTTAAAATTTTTAATAAAGCTGTTTCTTTATATGACCTGAATTCAGATATGCCTGAAGAGGCTGTCTTATATCTTGATTTCGAAAATGATATAAGGGGAGATGATTTTTTTGCAGTTGGTCTGGGAGGAAGGACTTACGGCATTGTCTGGCCTGACCGCCGCATACAACCGGAGATATATCAAATAAAGAAATCAGGTCAGCCTGTTGGCATTGAGGATGCTAATATTGAGGAAGGATTGATAAAGATCTACAACAGACATCATTTTAAAGATTTAAATGAACTTGCCGGCTACTGGGAGGTGAGTATTGATGGTAAAGTTGTTCAGCAAGGGGATTTTGACATTGATCTGCCACCGGGAAAATCGAAGGATATATACATCCCGTTTAAAAAACCTGATAAAATTAATAGTGTCCAGGATAATCCCGAATGTTTTCTTTTAGTCTCATTTAAATTAAAGAAGGATGCTTTGTGGGCTGAACGGGGACATGAAATTGCATGGGAACAAATCAGGTTGCCTGTTAGTTCATCTCATGAGAAAAATTCAGAATGTACCGGTAATATCAGCGTTGATGAAAGTTTGCTATTTATAACTATTAAAGGCAATAATTTTAGTTATAAAATTGATAAATCGACCGGTGAATTTATTAAATTTTTATATAACGGAACAGAATACGTGAAAAAAGGACCCAGGTTTACTGTCTGGCGACCGCCGTTAGCTAATGATATTGATCCATGGGGAAGTCATAATTTTAGTCAGCGTAATTTTACAACCGGACTTGGCAGGAGTATAGATAATCAGTTGCGTTCGCTTGGATTGGACAGGCTGCTTTCAACGGTAGATGATATTTTAATTCAACAGGTGACAGATAAAAAGGTCATAATAAAACTATCAGCTTATTCGTGTTCTTCAAAAGATTCGTTACTGAGAAAAAATTCAGGCAGGAAGCCTTCGGCATTTCAGCGAAATGAAATATGGACAGTTTATCCTGATGGAACTATTGAACTGGATCAGAAAATAGTACCGCATGGAATAATGCCGGACATGCTTCCCAAGGTTGGTCTGAGATTCCTTTTGCCCAAGGCTATTGATCAGGTTGAATGGTATGGACGCGGGCCTTTTGAAACTTATCCCGACCGGAAGACTGGTGCCAGGATCGGTATATATCATTCTAATGCAGATGAAATGTATGTGCCTTATATAATTCCACAGGATTATGGTAATCGCACCGATGTAAGGTGGCTAAAAATTACTGACAAAAAAGGTAAAGGATTAATGATAAAAAGTGTGGATTTAATGAATTTCAGTCTGCATAAATTTTCCACAGAAAATCTTTCCCGAGCCATGTATTCTTATCAATTGAAAGAGGCCGCTTATAATACACTTAACATAGACTATGAAGTTTCGGGAGTGGGAGGTACAGCCAACCGCCAGCTTCAGAAATATCGCGTAAAACCGGGATGCGGAGAATACAACTTGATTATCAAACCTTTATAACGAAAAATCCCGGAGCCAACGCCCCGGGATCAAAACTAAACCTAACTAAACCAAACTTATGAAAAAACAGCAAATTGCGTACTGTATGTTAAAATGCTTAATATGTTTGAACGCTAAAATTTGTTTTCATGGCTATTATTGATATTCAAATAGTGTGCCAAAAAATTAATTTTACTGAAAAATTTTTATTAAGTATTCAAAGAACCTTGATTTTAATTGATTCTATTTATATAGACAAATAAAAGACAAAAAGGTTTAATGAGAGGATGTGTAATTTTTACACAAATACTTTGTATTAAAAAATGATATCTTTGCGGAAATTTATTATGTCCGGATATTAATAATGCAGAAAAGGTTATATGAAAAATATTCGTAATTTTTGTATAATAGCTCATATTGATCATGGTAAAAGCACTTTGGCAGACAGAATGCTGGTTCATACAAAAACCATTGGCGACCGTGAGATGCGTGACCAGGTGCTTGATAATATGGAATTGGAGCAGGAGAGAGGCATAACCATAAAGAGTCATGCTATTCAGATGGACTATGAATATAAAGGACAGGATTATAAATTGAATCTTATTGATACTCCCGGTCACGTTGACTTTTCATACGAAGTATCGAGATCTATTGCTGCCTGCGAAGGGGCACTGCTGATTATAGATGCCACACAGGGTATTCAGGCACAAACAATTTCTAATCTTTATCTTGCCATAGACCATGAACTGGAGATCATCCCGGTACTTAACAAGATGGATCTTCCTAATGCTATTCCTGACATTGTTGAGGATCAAATTATAGATCTTACAGGATGTAATCGTGAAGATATAATTCATGCCAGTGGCAAGACCGGCATGGGTGCTGAAAAAATACTGGAACAAATTATCCTCAGAATACCACCGCCGAAAGGGGATCCTGATGCACCTTTGCAGGCACTTATTTTCGATTCGGTCTTTAATTCTTTCAGGGGGATCATTGCCTATTTTAAGATTATGAACGGGCGTATAAGGACCAAAGACCTTGTCAAATTTGTCGCAACCGGCAAAGAGTATGATGCCGATGAAATAGGGGTGTTAAAACTAGGGCTTGTACCCCGTGATGAATTATCTGCCGGTGATGTGGGATATATTATTTCAGGTATTAAAACAGCTAAAGAGGTCAAGGTGGGCGATACAATTACTCATGTGGATAATCCCTGTGATAAAGCCATCTCAGGATTTGAGGAGGTAAAACCAATGGTTTTTGCCGGCGTGTATCCTGTCGATACTGATGATTATGAGGATTTGCGTGCTGCAATGGACAAACTACAGCTTAATGATGCCTCCCTAACCTTTGAGCCTGAATCATCTGCAGCTTTAGGATTTGGCTTCAGGTGCGGATTTTTAGGACTTTTACATATGGAGATAGTCCAGGAGAGACTGGAGCGTGAATTCGATATGAATGTGATAACCACTGTCCCTAATGTTTCATACCTTGTGCATCTAACCGATGGTTCTTCAAAAAGGGTCTATAATCCCTCGGGAATGCCCAATAGCACGGTGATAGATTACATTGAAGAGCCTTATATCAGGGCCAACATTATTACTGCAGCTGAGTTTATAGGGCAGGTCATGAAACTATGCCTCGACAAAAGGGGAACACTTGTCAATCAGAGTTATCTGACTGCCGAACGAGCTGAGCTGGTATTTAATTTGCCTCTGGGTGAGATTGTTTTTGATTTTTACGACAAGCTTAAAAGTATTTCCAGGGGTTATGCTTCGTTTGATTATTACATAAGTGGTTATAAACCTGCCAGACTGGTGCGTCTTGATATACTGCTGAACGGGGAAATGGTCGATGCGTTGTCAACTCTTATTCATTTTGACAATGCTTATCCATTTGGAAGAAGAATGTGTGAAAAATTAAAAGAACTTATTCCCCGTCAACAGTTTGATATTGCTATTCAGGCTGCCATCGGAGCAAAGATAATTGCCCGGGAAACAGTGAAAGCTCTGCGTAAGGATGTTACAGCAAAATGTTACGGCGGAGATATTACACGAAAGCGCAAATTGCTTGAAAAACAGAAAAAAGGCAAGAAACGGATGAAGCAGGTGGGTAATGTCGAGGTGCCTCAAAATGCATTTCTTGCGGTTTTAAAGATGGACTGATCACACATAAATAGAGCATTGAGACAAAACATGATTAACAGAAAGAGGCTGTCGCATCGATATAATGAAAAATAACATTGTGTTTTGCCTTAAGTTCAGGTTTTTGGCAGAAAAGATTATACTATAAGTTTATATCCCTTGCCATGCACATTAATGATCTCGACAGAAGGTTCATCCTTCAGGTGCTTGCGCAGTTTAGTGATATACACGTCCATACTCCTTGCATTAAAGTAATTATCATCGATCCATATAGATTTTAATGCATAATTTCTTTCAAGAACTTTATTGGCATTCTGACAAAGCAATTTTAGCAAATCTGATTCTTTGGTTGTCAGCTTGACGCTTTTGCCCCCGTTGGATAATGTCTGTTTCCTTGTATCAAAAGTGTATTTGCCCAGTGTAAAGACCGGCTCAGCTGATGCCTGTGATTCTTGTGAAGTCCTTCTGAGAATAGCTTCAATCCTGAATATCAACTCTTCCATGCTGAACGGCTTTGTGATATAATCATCCGCTCCCAGTTTAAAACCTTCGATTACATCATCTTTAAGATTCTTAGCTGTCAGAAAAAGAATAGGTATGTCGGTATTTATGATCCTTATATCTTTTGCCAGGGAAAATCCGTCTTTTTTTGGCATCATTATATCCAAAATGCAAATATCATAATGCTCCTTCATGAAACCTTTATAGGCAGCCTCTCCATCAGGATAAAGATCTGCTTCATAACCTTTGGCTATTAAATACTCTTTTAATAATAAACCCAGATTCTCGTCATCTTCAGCAAGCAACAGTTTTGTTTTTTGTTCCATATCAATATTTTATTTTTGGTAACAATATACTGAATATTGTTCCTTTATTAATTGCACTGTCCAATTTTATTTTTCCATTATGTAAGTCTATGACTTTTTTTACATAACTCAAACCCAATCCGAATCCTTTTACATTATGAATGTTACCTGTAGGTACCCTGTAGAAGCGATCAAATATCTGGGAATGATGTTCTTTGGATATCCCGATTCCCTTATCCTTTACCATAATAACCACGTGCTCATTTTTATTTTCAGTTACAACAGTTATTTCGGGGGCTCCATTACTATATTTTACAGCATTATCCAGTAAATTGAACATTACATTGGTCAGATGTACCTCATCACCTTTCACATAAGCATCATTGGCGTTCAGTTCCGAAAGGAGGATTCCGTTTTTATTCTTTACCCTTAGTTCAAAATTATTAAGAATAGTTTTAATTGTTGAGTTAATATCAAATTCCTTGAATTTCAATTTTAAACGGCCTTCATTGAATACTGCCATCTGAAGTACTTTTTCCACCTGGAAGCTAAGCCGTTTGCTTTCCTGGTTAATTACCTTTGATACATGTTCAATGGTTTTCGGGGTATTGATTATTGTCCCGTCTTCCAGCATCTGGCTTGCCAGAGATATTGTGGATATGGGTGTTTTCAGCTCGTGTGTCATGTTGTTGATAAAATCATTTTTTATCATAGAAAGCTTCTTCTGCCGGAAAATTATCATGATGGAATAGGCAAATATCGCTATAAGCAAGCCGGTCAGGATTATTGTAGGTATTATAGTCAGTCCTGTTGCCCTCAGCAGGAAGCCTGTACGTTCAGGAAAATAGATATACAGGTAGTTAGGCTGCTGGCCGTCGTAGTCGTAAGGAAAAAGAAGGCTGTAGTACTGCTTTTTTTTATCCGGATTATAGTCCGGGCTTCCCAAAATTAATTTATCCCTTCCCTGGTTTGCTGAACGCACTGCATATTTATAGTCCAGATCGATGCCTGCCTCCTGAAAAATATTGTCTATAGCCTCATGAAGAAATGCGGAATCAAGACGTTCTTCCAGCAGCCTTCCTTCAAGAAGTATTTTGTAATTGCTCCAGTTCATATCTTTTAACCAGCGTTCTCTTCTTCGTTCAAGATCGAGATTGTATTCATACAGCTGGTCTAATGATGTCACATCATCATAATTTGTGTCAAGAAGGTCGTTACTCTTTTGTGATGAGGCTGTATCAGAGAATTCAATCTGAAGCTCCTCCCTGTAACTTCCAAATATATTACGTTCTGAATAACTGAACTGAAAATTTATGGAAGCGCTTCCTGACCCTCCCTGTCTCGGAAAAATATTCAGATCGTCAGGTGTAGTGTTCATACCCGGCAGATGCCCTGTTCGTGCGCTCCTTCTTGCTAATCGTTGTTCGTATAGTTCAAGCTGGTCAACAACTCTCTTCAATCCGCTTTTTACAAGTTGGTCAAATTGTTCTTCACGGATATCAGACGCTGTCTTGATCAGATTAGTTTGAACAACTATCAAACCTGCAAGTACCAATGCCATTACTACAATTAATGATAATAATACTTTTCTGCTCATACGGCAAAGATAATTGTATTAAAAACCTGAAGATAAAATTCTTAACATTATTTAACACCATCGGAGTGATTGTAAATATTATTAACCCCTCCATTACTTTTACCATTTTACATTCCCTTCCGGGTATAAATTTATACATTAAGGGTATGGCCCAAATTTCATTTTTTCCCCATTAATATTTTTTCAATAACTTCAGGGAAATATTTATACTCAAGTTTGTGGACTTTGCCCGCGACCTCTTCAGGGGTATCTGATGGTAATACCTGACATTCAGCCTGAAAAATCAGTTCCCCTTCGTCGTATTTATTATTTATATAATGTATTGAAATTCCGGTCTCGGTGTCCCCATTGTCCACGACTGCCTGATGGACTTTCATTCCGTACATCCCCCTGCCTCCGTATTTAGGCAGCAGGGCCGGATGAATATTTATTATGGTAAAATCTTTTATCATAGATTCTGGTATCAGCCACAGAAATCCTGCCAAAACAATCAGATCGATATCACGATCTTTAAGTTTACCTGATATTTCATCAGTTTCATATAATTGTTTACGGGTAAAAATGAAAGTTTCCACACCCAGGGACTCAGCTCTTTTAAGAGCATAGGCATTTGGATTGTTACTCCAAAGAGAATCTACCTTAATCAATTTATTTTTAGAGAAATATTTAATTATATTCTCAGCATTAGTTCCTGATCCCGATGCAAATAAGGCAATCTTCTTAACATTCATTTTAAATTAATTTTACCTGTTAGAATAAATGAACAATGTGTTCAAATTTAAGGCATTATAAATCCTATATTTTTAAGGTGCATGATTTTTTTATATTTTTTCTTTGAAATATTTTTCGTAAATGTATTACTTTGCACGGAATTATTAAAATTCAAAATTATTATTAACCAAAATTTATAATTATGTCTGACGTTGCAGCAAAAGTAAAAGCAATTATCGTTGATAAATTAGGAGTTGACGAAAGTGAAGTGACTGATGAAGCTTCCTTCACTAATGATTTAGGGGCGGATTCGCTCGACACTGTTGAGTTGATTATGGAATTTGAAAAAGAATTTGATCTTGCAATACCGGACGAAGAGGCTGAAAAAATTTCTACAGTCGGGGAAGCTATATCTCATATTGAAGAGGCGATTAAATAAACCATAAGGCTATTTTATGGATTTGAAACGGGTAGTTATTACCGGAATTGGGACTGTTAATCCCTGCGGCAACACTGTTGATGAGTTTTGGGAGAACCTTAAAAACGGAGTTAGTGGTTGCGCACCCATAACAAAATTTGATGCTTCAAACCATAAAACGCAGTTTGCATGTGAAGTTAAGAATTTTGATGGCAGCCAGTATATGGATCGTAAAGAAGCCCGCAAATATGATCTTTATACCCAGTATGCAATTGTAAGTGCAGATCAGGCTATAGCAGATTCCGGCCTTGATATGGAAAATATTGACCATGACAGGGCAGGGGTTATCTGGGGAGCCGGGATCGGTGGGCTTCAGACCTTCTTTGAGGAGGTTAAGTCTTATAAAGACGACAATCCAAGGTTTTCCCCGTTTTTCATTCCTAAGATGATAGCCAATATTGCCGGCGGGATAATATCCATAAGATACTGTCTCAGAGGACCTAATTTTACAACTGTAACAGCTTGTGCTTCATCTTCTCACGCAATAATCGAAGCTTTTAATACAATTCGAATGGGGAAAGCAGAGATTATGATCTCAGGCGGGTCTGAAGCCAGTGTTAACGCAGCAGGTATAGCAGGGTTCAATTCCATGCGAGCTATTTCCACACGAAATGATGATCCAAAAACCGCTTCGCGTCCTTTTGACAAAGACAGGGATGGTTTTGTGATTGGTGAAGGTGGCGGAGCTCTTGTTCTTGAAGAATATGAGTCGGCTGTGAAGCGCGGGGCAAAAATATATGCTGAGTTGGTTGGCGGCGGAATGTCAGCTGATGCTTATCATATGACAGCTCCTGATCCTGATGGTTATGGCGCCAGCCTGGTAATGAAATGGGCAATTGAAGATGCCGGTCTGTCAAATGAGGATGTGGACTATATTAATGTGCATGGTACTTCAACGCCTCTTGGAGATATTGCTGAAGCCAGAGCAATTTTAAAAACTTTCGGTGAACATGCATATAAATTGAGGATCAGCTCGACTAAATCAATGACCGGCCATTTGCTTGGTGCGACCGGTGCCGTAGAAAGTATTGCAAGTATCCTGACAATCAGGAATAACATTATTCCGCCTACTATCAATCATTTTACCGATGATCCGGAGATTGACAATAAACTGGATTTTACGTATAATGTAGCTAAGAAAGCAGAGGTGAATGTTGCTTTAAGTAATACATTTGGATTTGGGGGCCATAACGCCACCCTGGTTTTTAAAAAATATTAATGATCTGTGATTAGCAAAGTAAGACAACGAATAAAACTCTTTTCCTCGCCCAGAAAAGAGTTTTATTTATTTTTAAAGGATTTGCTGGGGTTCTATCCAACAAATTTTAAGCTTTACGATCTGGCTTTCATCCATAAATCAGCTCCGATATTTGATTCGCAGGGGAACAGGATTGATAACGAGAGACTGGAATTTCTCGGGGATGCTATTCTGGGAGCTGTAATCGCCGACTTTCTATATAACCGGTTTCCGCAGCAGGATGAAGGTTTTCTTACAAAAAACAGATCTAAACTTGTAAACAGAAATTTCCTTACCAGGCTTACCTTAGATATGGGATTAAATATTTTTATAGATGCGAATAAGATTAGTAATTTCGATAAAAGTAATATCTATGGGGACGCCCTGGAAGCGCTAATTGGCGCAATTTATCTTGATAAAGGTTACCAGGCAGCAAAATTTTTCGTTACAAAAAAGATTCTTTCAAAGTTTGTTAATCTGAATGAGATAGAGCAAAAAGACAGTAACTTTAAAAGTCAGCTGATCGAATGGAGCCAAAAACATAAAAAACCGGTAAAATTTGAAACTACAGAGGAACCTCCGGAGGATAAATCCAAAGCTCCAAACTTCATCTCTGTTGTCAGGGTGGAAAACAAAAAAATGGGCAGGGGCACCGGGAGCTCCAAGAAAGAAGCACAACAAAATGCAGCCCGCGAAACATTAAAAAAGCTGGAAGGTGACTAAGTTGATTTCATATATGCTCCCCGGGCAATCCATTTAAATATACATAACCTCTGCCCAAATTAATTCTATCTTTGCATTCTTGTCATTATAAATTATGAATGAATATGTGGTTTATATACTGGGGTTCTTAGCCCAGGTCATGTTTTTTGCCCGTACTATTGCACAATGGTTTAAGTCGGAGCAGGCAGGCGAGGTCATGTCTCCCGTTATGTACTGGCAAATAAGTCTTGCAGGGTCAATACTGATGCTTACGTATGGTTTTTTACGAAATGATTTTGCAATAGTTTTCGGTCAGTTTATAGTGTATCCTATCTATATCAGAAATATGCAGTTAAAAGATGCCTGGAGAAAAATGCATTTTATTACCCGTTTTACAGCCGTTCTGATCCCCCTCTGTTACATTGGGTGGTTGTTTCTGGGTAATAAGTATAATTTAAATTCTATTTTAAAAAATGAAGACGTTTCATTGCTGTTAATGATATGGGGCTCGGCGGGACAAATAATTTTTACTTTTCGTTTTATTTACCAGTGGATATATTCCGAAAGCCGAAAAGATTCGGTTTTACCTCTGGGATTCTGGATAATCAGCACTTTTGGATCACTTATGATTTTTATTTATTCCATTTACCGTCTGGATCCTGTTTTATTTGCAGCACATAGTCTGGGCCTTTTTATTTATTTACGAAATATCCTTTTGCATTTCGGAAAAAGAGGATTGTTTTCCCGCCTGAATAATATAGCTCCCCTTAAAGAAGCCTTTCATAAGATCTCAGATAAGATTAAATAATGAATATTTACAGCAACTCTCTTTCTTTTTGCTAATTTTGGATTTATGCATCCAAAGAATAAATATATTGCGCGTGAAGGATGGGTATCCATAATTGGAAATATTCTTTTATTCGGATTAAAATACTGGGCCGGCGTTGTTACCGGATCACTTGCATTAATTGCCGATGCATGGCATTCTTTATCGGATACCGTATCATCTGTGATTGTAATTATTGGCGGGAAAGTTTCAAGTAAACCAGCTGATAAAGAACATCCCTTTGGTCATGGCCGTGCAGAGCATATTGCTGCTGTTATAATAGGTGTATTACTGGCTGTTGTAGCTTTTGATTTTGTACTGGGAGCTGTTGAGAAGCTGAGAGCTCACCGGAAGACTGATTTTGGCGCTGTGGCATGGATTGCTGTTTCTATTTCTATAATTGCAAAAGAGCTGATGGCACAATACGCTTTTTATTGTGCCAGGAAAACCAACTCGCCTGTTCTGAAAGCTGATGGCTGGCATCACAGGTCTGATGCCCTCTCTTCGGTAGTAATAATTGTCGGAATTGCTGTTGGCAGCTCATTCTGGTGGACTGACGGTGTTTTGAGCCTAATTGTGGCTTTGATGATAGGATGGGCAAGTTTCGGAATTTTGTCTGGTGAGATCAGGTCACTACTCGGAGAGAGTCCTTCTGATGAAATTGTCCGGGCAATACGTGAAGAACTACAAAATAAGTGCAGTCAGCCTTTACATCTTCACCAGATCCAAATGCATCATTACGGCCGGCATGTGGAGATGACCTGTCATATAAAACTTCCGGCAGATATGACCCTTGAAGAGGCACATAAAATCTGCAGCCGTGTGGAAAAGATTATTCAGGAAAAATTTGGGATCATTTCAACAGTGCATCCCGAACCTATAGAACAGAGTGCATGACTTGTTTCAAATTTTTTTATTTGGTATCGTTCTGATAACCATCATGAATACATCAGAGAATAATGATCATGGTAATTCTATGATCTTAATATTCCGGAAGTGGATCTCTCCCCCTTCTGATTCAAGGCATATATATCCTTTTGACTGTGAAGCTTTGCTTATTCCGTTTACAAATTTCCCATTAACTGACAGTTTGATAGTTCCATCAACACAAACAACATCATACGTGTTCCACTCACCTTTTCCTTTGCAACGGTTTTCTATTGATTTGCTTCTTTTGCCGCGAGGATTGTCAGGGACAACTTCCACTCCCCCAACTCCGAATAGTTCACCGTGAACATATGCTATTGGTGGTTTCTTCCCATCCCTTACATGTTGGTTAACCCAGTCGAGTTCCAGCATCTGGACTTCAACCCCGTCAGGCAGTCTGTTGTCGCCCGGCCTGGCCGTACTCCAAACAAAAGTTCCTGAGTTACCGCCTGCTTCCATATGCCTCCACTCTATATGAAGAATAAAATTTTCATACTCTTTTTCGCTGCGTATGACACCCAACGGATGCCCGGAGCATTTCAGTACATCTTTATTTAATGTCCATGTATCTTTTTCCGTATTCACCTGTATCCACTGAACCGGGTTTGTTTTTACTTTTTTACCGGGAATAATCTTTTCGAATTTTGTCTCTTCCCCGAAACTGAATAACGGCTCCTGTGCTGACAGACCGGATGAATGAATCAAGAGTGAAAATAGTAAGGCCGGCAAAAATAACATTTTCTTTTTCATGATTAAGCCTCCTGTGGTTTACCCGGAACACCTGCCAGCGGTACTTCTTCCTTAATTTCCGGTACCGGTCCTAATGCATAGGTTTTAGGTCCCAGGTACAGATCAGAGTTCAAAATTTCCTCCCATGTTACGTTTTTACCTGTGTAGGCAGCTATTCTTCCCATTATCGTCATAAGGGTTGAATTCACCTGGGCATCGGCGTCATTCACAGTATTACCCGTTCTAATGCCTGTAACCAGATTGATATGCTCCTGGACAAAAGGATTGGTAACCTTCCATGTTGAACCGGTATCCCCTTCTTCAGGATAAGGGTATTTCCAAATTTCATTTCCCTTAAGATCATAAATAATGCCTGAAGCATCTGCATAACCTTTAGTACCGTTGATCTGCTCAACTTTCCCGTTAGTGCACCCGTTTATCTGTCTTGCTGCACAATGAGTGCGCAATCCGTTTTCAAAAACATATTCAATGCTGAAAAAATCGTACTGGTCACCTGTCACCCTTCGCTGCCGTTGTCCGTATCCTACTGCCAGTTTCGGACTTATGTCACCAAGATGCCAGTTCATAACATCAATTTCATGTATAAACTGCTCAGTAATGTGATCTCCCGACAACCAGCAGAAATTCACCCAATTGCGAAGCATATATTCCATTTCGCTCCATTCGGGCTGCGGCAGCCTGTACCATAATGCACCGCCATTTCTCAGGATATTCGCTCCTGTTATTTCCCCGATCTCCCCGCTGGCAACTCTGCGCTGCGTCTCCATATAGTCTTTCTGAACACGGCGGATGGTGCCGCTAACCATGTTAATGCCAATGGACTGGGCTTTTTTAGCTGATGCCATTACTGATCTGGCGCCTACAGGATCAACAGCAACAGGTTTCTCCATGAAAATATGTTTCCTGGCATTTACTGCAGCCTCAACATGTGCAGGCCTGAAATGCGGAGGAGTGCACAATAAAACAATGTCAACTCCCGAGTCTATGACTTTCTCATAGCTGTCAAATCCCAAAAAGCAGTTTTCGTCAGCAATCTC
>CAZIOB010000029.1:0-6365 GCA_964540755.1 uncultured Prolixibacteraceae bacterium
TTATCTTCAGTCTGAGGAGGAGATATCAAGGGCTGAAGGAATTAATAAGCTGACGGGTGGATGGTATGAATTATTGTTTTCTGCCAAAAATGATTTTGTTACAAGTGTAGCTGATTATAAGCAGAGGATGGGTAATATAATGCTGGCCCTTAATGGCAGGAAATATGATATTCCTTATGAGCATCTGCTAATAGGAGAAGGTGAAATAATTAATGCATTGAAAAAGAGCCATGCCCGTGATTTCGGCCTTTCTAACGAGATAAAGGATATCGAGAGCATAATTCAGATTTTTGAGATTGATAATGTTCTTGACAGGGAGATGAAGCTTGATACTCATTTCTGGAAATTTCTTGATGATATAACCTTTTTTAATTATTTCTCAATTGAAAAAGTGCTGGCTTTTATGTTAAAACTTTTTATAACAGAACGCTGGTTTAAGCTTGATAAGACAAGAGGACAACAGATATTTAACCAGTTCTTGGAAGAATTAAAAACTAATTTTGAATTTCCTGAAGAATTCGCAATAACATATGGAAAAAGAAAATAAAACAACAGGCATAGTGGTTGGGATCGTGGCCAACCTTGTAATGGTAGAAGTTGACGGGCCGGTGGCTCAAAATGAAATTTGCTTTATCACTCTTAGTGAAGAAAGGCTGATGGCCGAGGTAATTAAAGTAATGGGTAAAACTGTTTATATCCAGGTATTTGAGAGTACACGCGGATTGAAACCCGGAACAAAGGTTGAATTCCAGGGCCACATGCTTGAGGTAACATTAGGCCCCGGTATTCTTTCCAGAAATTACGATGGTTTGCAAAATGACCTCGATAAAATGGAGGGGATATTTTTGAAACGTGGTGAATATACTGATCCGCTGGACAGGGAAAAGAAGTGGGCATTCAAGCCGATAGCAAAAGCAGGGGATTCCGTGCAGGCGGGTGATTGGCTCGGCCAGGTTAATGAGAACGACCAGCCGCATAAAATTATGGTGCCATTTAAAATGAATGGTACTTATAAAGTTAAAGAGATAGCAGGCGAGGGTGAATATATCGTTGATCATAAGATTGCTGTGATCACTGATGATGAGGGAAATGAAACCGAACTTACAATGGTCCAGAAATGGCCCGTAAAGGTTGCGGTCGGAGCTTATAAGGAAAAACCGCGCCCCTTTAAACTTCTTGAAACCGGTGTTCGCTGTATGGATACCCTGAATCCTATCACAGAAGGAGGAACAGGTTTTATACCAGGCCCTTTTGGTACAGGTAAAACAGTTTTGCAGCACGCTATCTCCAAGCAGGCTGAAGCTGACATTGTAATTATTGCTGCCTGCGGGGAACGTGCAAATGAGGTAGTTGAGATTTTTACAGAGTTCCCGGAGCTGGAAGATCCGAGAACAGGGAAGAAACTGATCGAGAGAACAATAATTATTGCGAATACTTCAAATATGCCTGTGGCCGCTCGTGAAGCTTCTGTTTACACAGCAATGACAATAGGTGAGTATTACCGTTCAATGGGACTAAAGGTATTGCTTATGGCGGATTCAACTTCACGCTGGGCGCAGGCGCTGCGGGAAATGTCAAACCGTCTTGAAGAGCTGCCGGGGCCCGATGCGTTCCCTATGGATTTGTCCGCCATTATTTCCAATTTCTATTCAAGGGCGGGTTTCGTAAATCTTAATAACGGGAAGTCAGGCTCTATTACATTTATCGGGACAGTATCACCTGCGGGTGGCAATCTTAAAGAGCCTGTCACTGAAAGTACACGTAAGGCAGCCCGCTGTTTTTACGGTCTGAGCCAGGACAGGGCCGATAGTAAGCGTTATCCTGCAATTGATCCTATTGACAGCTATTCCAAGTATCTTGAATATCCGGAAGTCCAGGAAAACCTGGCTAAGAATGTCAGCGAAGACTGGCTTAAGCATGTAATGGATGTTAAGGATATTCTTTTAAGAGGTAAAGAAACAAAAGAGCAGATCAATATCCTCGGTGACGATGGCGTGCCGATAAGTTTCCATGAAACATTCTGGAAATCAGAATTGATTGATTTTGTTATACTCCAGCAGGATGCATTTGATAAAATTGATGCCTCAACACCTATGGAACGTCAGCAATATATGTTATCGAAAGTGTTGGAAGTTATCGACAATACTTTCTCCTTCATACATTTTGAGGACGTAGGCTCTTTCTTTAAAGAGATTATTAATGAGTTTAAGCAGATGAATTATTGTGAATTCAAAAATGATAAATTTTTTGTTCACGAGAAACAACTTGAAAAATTGATTAAGGAAAGGTCAAATTAATAAATAAGGAATAATCATTAATACCGAATAATAAAATATTATGGAAAGCCAGGCATTTCAAAAAGTATATACCAAATTAACCAATATAACAAAGGCTACTGTCACCTTAAAGGCCTCTGATGTGGGCTACGATGAAATTGCCAGTGTTAATGGAAGGTTGGCTCAGGTGGTGAAAATATCGGGTGACGATATTACTTTGCAGATCTTTAAAGGTACCGAGGGTATTCCCACAAATGCTGAAGTAAGTTTTACGGGAAGGCCGCCGCAGTTGAAAGTCAGCGATGATCTGGCAGGCCGTTTCTTTAATTCTTATGGGGATCCCATAGATGGAGGGCCGGAAATAGAAGGAGAGGTCAGGAATATCGGAAGTCCCTCTGTTAATCCTGTAAGACGTAAACAGCCATCGCAGCTGATAGCAACCGGTATTGCAGGGATCGACATGAATAACAGTTTGGTGTCAGGACAAAAAATACCGTTCTTTGCCGACCCTGACCAACCTTATAATCAGGTTATGGCCAGCGTAGCATTGCGTGCAAAAGCGGATAAAATCATTCTGGGGGGTATGGGGCTGTCAAATGACGACTACCTCTATTTTAAAAATGTTTTCGATAATGCAGGTGCGCTCGACCGGATCGTCAGTTTTGTAAATACTACTGAAAATCCGCCTGTCGAGCGGCTATTGGTGCCTGACATGGCTCTTACTGCTGCAGAGTATTTTGCGGTTGACAAGAATGAGAATGTACTGGTGCTGTTAACCGACATGACACTTTATGCAGATGCGCTTAGTATTGTGTCTAACCGTATGGATCAAATTCCTTCAAAGGACAGTATGCCGGGTTCCCTTTATTCTGACCTGGCAAGGATCTATGAAAAGGCAGTACAGTTTCCAAAGGGCGGATCAATTACAATTATTGCAGTAACAACTTTGTCAGGCGGTGACATTACACATGCTATACCGGATAATACCGGTTATATAACAGAGGGACAGTTATTCCTGCGTCACGATTCTGATATCGGTAAGGTGATAGTTGACCCATTCCGTTCATTATCAAGATTGAAACAGCTGGTTATCGGCAAACAGACCAGGGAAGACCATCCCCAGGTTATGAACTCTGCTATCAGGCTTTATGCTGATGCAGCCAATGCAAGGACGAAGCTGGAGAACGGATTTGACCTGACCGATTACGATGAGAGGACACTTGAGTTTGCAAAGGAATATTCTGACAGGCTCCTGGCTATCGATGTTAATGTGGATACCGATACCATGCTGGATATCTCATGGGAACTATTCAGCAAATATTTTAACAAGGCAGAGGTTGCCATCAGGGAAAATCTGGTTGAAAAATACTGGAAGGAAAAAGAGAAGGAACCTGTAAGTTAATTACCCTGAGATGTTTCAACCCTCAGGGGGAAACTCTCCTGAGTGCAGATTCAACAATGGGCAAATTTTAAAGTGAAAATTAGTAATAATCAGGATGGTTTGATATAAATAAATCTATCGTGGCAATAAAATTTCAATATAATAAAACAGCATTACAAAGACTCGATAAGCAGCTTAAGATAAGGGAAAATGCCCTGCCTGTATTGCAGAATAAGGAGTCTGCATTAAGGGTAGAGGTAAAGAAGGCAAAAGATCAGGCTGCTAAGCTTGACAAAGAATATAACGATCAGATTGCATCTTATGAAAGAATGTCACGGCTCTGGGGTGAATTTGACCAGAGCATTGTAAGTATTAGTGATGTAGATCTTTCTTCAAAAAAAATTGCCGGAGTATTTACTCCCGTGCTCGACGATATAAAGTTTCATATTAACAGTGAGAATCTTTTTAACCAGCCTGTTTGGTTTGCAGACGGCATCGTTATAATTAAGGGAATTGCCAAAATAGCGATTGAGAGGGAGGTGTTTATTCGTAAAATGGAGTTGCTCGATTTTATCAGGAAGAAGACTACTCAAAAGGTAAATCTTTATGAAAAAGTACAGATCCCGGGATTCCAGGATGCGATAAGGAAAATTAAACGTTTCCTGGAAGATCAGGATAATTTGTCCAAAGCAGCACAGAAAATTGTAAAAGACAGGCAGGAGAAACAAAGACAGGAGGCACAAGCATTATGATTATTCCAATGTATAAATATTCGTTTCTTGTGTACCATTCTGCTTACCAGGATTTTTTAAATGATATCCGTAAGATTGGAGTAGTACATATTAACGAAAAGATCAAGGAACCAACGCCTGAGATGCAGGACTTGTTCAGGAAACTTTCAGAAGTTGATATAGCCTCTAAAAAATTGCAGGCGCTTGAACCTGAAAAGGGCGATAAAAGGCCTGATTTAAAAACCGGGGAAGAGGTCTTTATACGTTTAAAGGAAATTGAAAAAGAGCTTGAGCATAACTTTCAGCATCTTAACCAGCTCGAAAAGGAAAAGAAACAATTGCTTCCCTGGGGCGATTTCGATCTGTCGTTGATAGAAAAACTTCTGGAAAACGGGATAAATACCAGGTTTATGCTGTGTCCGATACGGAAATTTGACCCTTCCTGGGAAGAGGATTACTACATAAAAATTATTAATGATATTGATGGTTACCGGTATTTCCTGAAATTTGACAAAAACGGGAATGGTGGTGAACAGGAAGATTTTCTTGAAATATCAGGGGCCGACGAAGTATTTATTACTAAGCAAACCTTAGGCCAGGTTGAAGAAGAAATTAAAGATTATAACAAAAAGACAGAGGCCCTGAAGGTTGAGTTGCATCAGATTGCATATTATTTTCATGATTTATTGAAACAATATAAGCAGGAGATTCAACAGGAACTTGCGGAGAAAGATGCCCTTCTTCAGACCATCGACGAGGTGGAAGGTAAAGTTAAGATGCTTGAGGGGTGGGTGCCGGAGACTAAGAAAGATAAACTTGATAATTATCTTGAAGAAAACCAGATCCTTTATTCGGTCGAAGAACCTGCAGATGAAGACAAGGTGCCGGTGCTGCTAAAGAATAACCGTTTTGCCAGATTGTACGAGATAATCGGGAGGTTATACGATCTTCCCAATCACAAAGAACTTGACCTGGTGCCATTTTTTGCACCTTTTTATATGATGTTTTTCGGTTTTTCCCTGGGAGACGCAGGGTATGGTTTATTTATAGTGTTGGCTGCTGCTATTGCCAAACGTAAAATGACCTCCCTGAAGTCTGTTCTCAGCCTGGCCCAGTGGCTCGGGCTATCAACTGTTATTTTTGGTATTCTCACAGGTACATTCTTTGGAATAGATCTTATTAATTCTGAAATACCATGGTTGCAGAATATCAAAGAGTATATGATCAATACTGATGAACTATTCAACTTTGCAATTATACTGGGCGTTATCCAGATACTGTTCGGGATGGTTCTTAAAGTAGTAAATATCAGTATGCAGCGGGGATTCCTGTATTCACTGTCAACTATAGGGTGGCTTATATTGCTGATCGGCTCAGGTGTTGTATATGGTTTAAAGGAGATGGATGCTTTATCTGCTCAGGCTTCTACTACTGCACAATATGTTGTTATGGGAGTTGCAGGAATTTTGATATTGATTATAAATAATCCTAAACGGAATATCCTGATCAATTTCGGGGTAGGATTGTGGGATGTCTATAGTATGATAACCAGCTTATTGGGAGATATTCTTTCCTATATCAGGTTGTTTGCTCTTGGCATTTCCAGTGCAATTTTAGGATTGGTGTTCAACAGTATGGCGATGAGCATGAAGCCTGATAATCCTGTCCTCGGACCTTTAGTCATGATCATTATATTAATCATAGGACATAGTATTACCATATTTATGTCATCCTTAGGAGCTTTTGTGCATCCTATACGATTAACATTTGTGGAATTTTATAAGAATGCCGGGTTTACCGGCGGAGGCAAGGCTTATAAACCATTTGCCGAACCAGCCTCCCAAACATCAGAATAATAAAAATAAGTAATAACATTTAAAAATAAATTGAAATGGGACCTATTATTTTAGCTTACATTGGAATTGGATTGATGGTCGGCCTTGCCGGCATTGGCAGTGTATATGGCACAACTATTTC
>CAZIOB010000030.1:0-14587 GCA_964540755.1 uncultured Prolixibacteraceae bacterium
GACAAGGCTTGTGAAGCCCGAAAAATGTGAGTTTACTATTCGTAAATGACCATTTTGAGGGCAAGCATAACGCAGTCAGCGGACTTTATAGACAGACTCTACTTAATCTTTTCGGCAGTGAGGTTCATATTACCATCGGGTGTGTTAACAACTCCCTTCATAGCATTATCTTTTACATCAGACTTAACAGTTATTAGTTCATAATCGATGTAAAGTTCCACATGCAATGAATTTCCATCCAGGGTTATCTTTTTTAACTTTACTTTATACCCGTCTGAAAATTTTACCTCTCCGGATAATCCGTCTTCATTTTCAGAGATGCTTATTACTCCGCTCCGGTAACCATAAGGAGCATTTGGAACTTCATATTTCCATTCTCCGGCAACATCATTATTTTCCGGAAAAATCGCAGCATTTGATATGACAGCAAACAGTGCCGCAAACAAAGTTAAAATAACATATTTTCTCATTTCTAAAAAATTTAATAATTATACATACACAAATGTCAGACAGAAGAATGATATTAACAAATATAAGGTTTCACGCCGGCAAAATTCGGGAATGTTTATGAAATTTTTCTATTTTCGCGTGCATTATGAAAATAGAAATATTACAACTACTGGAAGGAGCAAAAGAGGCCCACGGACTAACAGTAATAATCGATGTTTTCCGTGCTTTTTCCACTACCTGTTATGCTTTTGACAAAGGAGCCGCAAGGATAATACCTGTTGACAATATAGAAAAAGCTTTTAAGCTGAGAGATAAGAATCCTGATTACCTTTTAATGGGCGAAAGAAATGAAATGAAACCCCATGGTTTTGACTATGGAAATTCACCTACACATTTATTGGAAGCGGATCTGTATGGAAAGACCATTGTCCACACTACCAGTTCGGGAACAAAAGGTATTGCTGCTGCAGCCAGCGGAAATGATGTACTAACGGGAAGTTTTGTCAATGCCGGCGCCATAGTGAGATATATAAATTCTGCCAGGCCCGAAACAGTTTCTCTTGTTTGTATGGGATATGCATGCGAGTATGCAACAGATGAGGATACTTTGTGTGCGGAATATATTAAGAATGAATTAGAGGGTCAGCCCAATAATTTTAATAATTATACCGATATTATCAGAAGAGGATCAGGGAAACGATTCTTCGATCCTAAAAAACAGGAATGGGCACCTGATACAGATTTCGATCTTTGCCTGAAGCTGAATCTTTTTGACTTTATATTGAAAGTCAGGAACGGGGAAAATGGCAATTCCGCTAATTATCTGGAAAAAATTCCTGTCAATAACCACTGATCATCCCAGTGTAAAAATATATAAAATGAAACGAGCATGTAAAATATTTACACCCAGGGTGAATATTAAAATAAATGCGAGTTCCATACTATACCTTTGAAAACAAACAATTTTAATAGTATGAAAAAGTATAATTTCGATGAAATTATTGACCGCGAAGGCACGAACTCCATTAAATATGACGCACGTGAAAAAAATTTTCATTCTAAAGATGTATTGCCTCTGTGGGTAGCAGACACAGATTTTAAAACCCCCGATTTCATTGTGAATGCAATCAAAAAAAGAGCTGAGCATGAAATCTTCGGTTACTCTTTTAAGCCTGATTCCTATTTTGAATCAATAAAAGGATGGATGAAACGCAGGCATAAATGGGACATCAAAAAGGAATGGATATCATTCAGTCCGGGTGTAGTGGCAGGACTGACTCTCGCAATAGAGGCCTTCTCGGAACCCGGAGAAGAAGTAATTGTTCAGCCTCCTGTTTATTATCCGTTTTTCGACTGTATAAAAAACACACGTCGTAAATTAGTTGAAAACCCGCTGAAACCTGATAAAGGCAGATACTCATTTGATCTGGATGACCTAAAATCAAAAATAACAAAAAACACCAAAATTATTATTCTTTGCAATCCGCAAAATCCGGGTGGCATGGTCAGAAAACAGGAAGAACTTGAAGATATTGCACGTATTTGTCTGGACAACGACATTATGATCATTTCCGATGAAATTCATTCAGACCTGGTCTTTCAGGGACACAGACACATCCCTCTGGCAAGTATCTCCGATAAAGTTGCAGAAAAATCTGTTGTTCTGATGGCGCCGAGTAAAACATTCAATGTTGCAGGTTTATCAACATCAGTAGTAATAATACCTGATAAAACAAATCTTAATCGTTATAATCACAAACTTGACACCGGGCATTTAGGGATGGGAAATATTTTCGGTACCGTAGCGCTTGAGGCTGCATATACCTATGGTGATGAATGGCTGGATCAACAACTTGTTTACTTATGGGAAAACTATATCTTCCTTGAAAAATTCATTGAAAAACATCTGCCCCTTGTGGATATTATGAAACCCGAAGCTACATATCTGATCTGGCTTGATTTTCGCAAATATGGTATGAATGACAAAGAGCTTTTCAGTTTTATCATAAATAAAGCTAAAGTTGCCCTGAATGACGGAGGACGATTCGGAACAGGCGGCAACGGCTGTATGCGATTAAATATAGGTTGTCCCCGCAGTTTTCTGGCCATGGCGCTTAACAGGCTGAAAGAAGCATTTGCAAATATCTGAAATTACTCCCGGCATAAAGCTTTCCGGACAGATACTTCAGCCGGGATAAAAGGAAATTCCAATTCTTTCATGGCTTTGGCGGGTGTATAATAATTGTCCATGCAAAGCATCCTCGCATTCACGCTGTTCAGTTGAACAGGCTTTTTAAATATTTTTTCCGAAAGATCACCCAGAAATCCAACTAGTTTTATAAAAAAGCACGGGACAGGAATAAATAAAGTTTTTTGTCCTGTAATTTCAGAAACCATTTTAAAAAAATTTTTGTAGGATAGATTATCTCCTGCCAGAAGGTAACACTCCCCCGCTTTCCCCAATCTTATGGCATTAACAATACCGGATGCTGCGGCTTCGGCATCTACAAAATTTTTTCCCCCCGGAGGATAAAAAGAGATCCTTTTATTAAGAATATATGAAAAAATTTGTCCGCTGCTGCGATCTGTATTCTTTGCTCCGATAATGAATGTCGGATTCACCACAACAGCATCCGGATTTCCGGCTATAGTTTCACGAAGGACCATTTTCTGAGCCAGATATTTGCTATAAGCATATCCCGACTTCCTATACCAGGAAATAAATGGCCTCTCTTCATCACCGGGATTATCTGCGGAGCCGTTGCCAAAGCAATTAGCAGTGCTCACAAAAATAAAACGGCGTACTCCAAACTTCCTGCATGCATTAATCAGATAACGGGTACTGGTGATGTTGGGCAGTTTAAAAGATTCAATACCTGAAAGCATCGGAGTCGTTTTAGCAGCAGCATGAATGACAACATCACAACCCTCTGTTGCTTTTTCCACATCATTTTTCCTTGTAATCTCTCCTTTTAATATTTCTGCATTTGTGCCTTCAAGAGCAGTAAGATCACTTCCTTCCCTCACCATCACACATACATCATAGCCTCTCTTTTCCAGTTCGCGAACTATATAAGATCCCAGTAAACCATTTCCCCCGGTAACAAATACCTTCATATCTTATTTTCTTTTAGCAAAATAATCCATAAACTATGTTGAAGAATTACTCTTCATCCTCTCCTCCTTCAGTGATATTTTCATTATTGCCAGCCGCAGCCAGAGGGGCGCTATCTTCAAAAGTAACCAGCTTACTTTATTCATAAAGCCGGGAATAATAAGCTTTCTTCCCTTTAACAATCTGCGAATGCAGATCTGTGCCACTCTTTCCGGAGAAAGGGTCGTTGCACGTATCAGACGGTTATGATTATCTATACGACTGGAAACATCAGCATTAGTTTTCATCCCGCCGGGGTGAGCCACGCTGACAGAAACTCCGGTTCCCGTTAATTCAGCCCCAAGTCCTCTCGAAAAAGAATAAACAAAAGCCTTAGAGGCAGGATATATTGTCTTATAAGGCATCGGACTGAATGATGCCATACTTGCAATATTTAATATATAAGCTTTTCCCTGCCTCTGGAGATTAGGCAGAAGTAGTCTTGTGAGGAGCACCAGGGCATAAATATTGAGTAAAAAGATCTGCTCTATATATTCAGGTGTTGCATCGATAAAATCTTTGGCGCCTCCAAGGCCGGCATTGTTAATGAGCATGTTTATCTCATATTTCTCCGAAATAAAATCAGCCAGTTGCCGTATCTCATATGATTTTGTCAGGTCCGCCTCAAAACTATGAACCTTTACCCCGGATTTACGTGAAATTGATTGTCCCAATTTTTTTATGTCTTCACCGGGAAACGCAGTGAGCAATAAATTATAACCTCTCCCGGCACATTCAAAAGCAAATTCCTTGCCTAATCCGCAACTAGCGCCGGTTATAAGGGTAAATTTATCTTTTAACATTAATTGTAAATATTTTATGTAAATTACAAAAAAATAGTCAGATAAAAAAGGTATTATCTAAATTTAAGTATTAAAATTTTCCTTTATCCATTCCACAGCCTCATTTTCATCCATCATGTTCATACATTTAAAATGGTTTTTGGGACATTTCCGGTATCCCAGTTTGGAACATGGGCGGCATCTCAAATCTTTTATTTCCATTATTTTGGAGGCGGGATCCGGCATATATGGATACATTCCGAATTCCGGTATTGTATTTCCCCAGAAAGAAAGGATCTTCTTCTTAAATGCAGCGGCAATATGCATCATGCCTGTATCATTTGACAAAACAAGACGGGCCTTCCGAACAAGGGAGGCAGACTGGTTAAGCCTTATTTTTCCGGCAAAGTTAATAATATTCCCTGTCGCTTCGGACATTATCTTTTCAGCTTCGGCATAATCGTTCTTTCCCCCGATAAGAATGACCGGAAATTCAATTTTATTGCAAATAGCTGCAATTTTTTCTGCCGGAAGTTTTTTAGTATTATAGGAAGCTCCGGTCAAAACGGCAATATATCCCTTTCTGAATGAAGATGGCAGGCCGGTCTGATTAAACTCATCCTTTCCGGGAATGAAATAATCGAGCCCCTTATTATCATTTTTAACATTAAAAAACGAAAGAGTATCCATATAACGATCAACAACATGTACAGGAGGCAAACGGTCAATTTTAAAATTAACCATAAGAAATTTTTTAAAATTGATTTTATTTACCGTAAAAGATGGAATACCCAGACAGCTTTTAATAATTGTGCTTTTCAGATTATTCTGAAGATCAATTAAATAATCAAATTTTTCTTCTTTAAGCACCCTTATCAGCCTGTTTAGACTTTCTTTACAGACATGAATTTTACTAATAAAAGGATTAGATTCAACAATTTCAGTATATCCTGTCTTAACGACAAAATGAATTTCCGCATTATCAAGCTGCTGTTTCAGACAGCGAATAACTGGTGTGGTTAGAACAATATCTCCTATTGAGCTGAATCGTATGACCAGAAATTTTATTTTATTGCTATTTTGATTCAATCAGCACAATGATTTTATTGTCCTTATTTTCTACAATCCCGCCGTCAATTTTAATGTTATGCTTATTATCTTTTTCATCAATAATCCTGACAGTCCCTTTTTCAAGCATTGAAATTATGGGAGCATGATTTTTTAAAATCTCAAAAAGCCCTTTGCTGCCCGGAAGGCGGACACGCTTAACCTCTCCCCGGAAAATATTTTTTTCTTGTGAAATAATTTCAAGCAGCATAACTAAATATTATTTATTTGTCGGAAAGCAATTTTTCCCCTTTTTCAACAGCCTCTTCAATTGTCCCCACAAGGTTAAAAGCTGCTTCAGGATACTTATCCATTTCGCCTCTGAGTATTGCATTAAACCCTTTTATAGTATCTCCAATGGAAATCAGTTTCCCTTCGAGACCGGTAAATTGGGCAGCCACAAAAAATGGCTGTGAAAGAAATCGCTGGACACGTCGGGCCCGGTGAACAACAAGCTTATCCTCTTCAGACAATTCATCCATGCCCAAAATAGCTATAATATCCTGTAACTCTTTATATCGTTGCAATAATTGTATTACATTTTGTGCACAGTTATAATGTTCTTCTCCAACAATATCAGGTGAGAGGATTCGCGAAGATGAATCAAGGGGATCAACAGCCGGATATATCCCCAGTTCAACAATTTTACGGCTAAGTACGGTTGTAGCATCCAGATGGGCAAAAGTAGTAGCAGGGGCAGGGTCTGTAAGATCATCAGCCGGAACATAAACAGCCTGTACTGAAGTGATAGATCCATTCTTAATAGAAGTAATGCGCTCCTGCATAATCCCCATCTCCGTAGCCAGGGTAGGCTGATAACCAACAGCTGAGGGCATTCTTCCCAGAAGAGCTGAAACTTCAGAGCCTGCCTGGGTAAACCGGAACACATTGTCAATAAAAAACAGGATATCACGTCCACCTGTATGTCCTTTGCTACTGTCACGCAGACTTTCTGCAATAGCCAGTCCGGAAAGGGCAACACGGGCACGGGCCCCGGGAGGTTCGTTCATCTGGCCGAAAACCATGGCCAACTTTGATTTTTTTAATCTTTTCATATCTACTTTAGAAAGATCCCAGCTGCCTTCTTTCACAGACTCTTTGAATTCTTCGCCATAATCAACAATATTTGCCTCGATCATCTCCCGCAAAAGATCATTTCCTTCGCGGGTACGTTCGCCCACTCCGGCAAAGACCGACAGTCCACTGTGAGCTAAGGCAATGTTATTTATGAGCTCCTGGATTAAAACAGTTTTGCCAACTCCAGCGCCTCCAAAAAGACCAATTTTACCTCCTTTAGCATATGGTTCAATAAGATCGATAACTTTTATGCCGGTATAAAGTACTTCTGTATTAGTCAGCAGATCTTCATATTTAGGGGGCTCGTTATGAATATTGAAACCGTCCTTTGGCAATTGTTCCAGGCCGTCAACCGAATCCCCGACAACATTCAGAAGCCGGCCCAGTGCTGCTTCCCCCCTGGGCATCACAATAGGTTTTCCTGTTGATACTACCTTCATGCCTCTCTTTAGTCCGTCAGTTGAATCCATTGAGATACAACGGATAGTACTTTCTCCGATATGCTGCTGACATTCAATTATCAAATTCTTCTCTCCCTCACGGATAACCTCCAGTGCGTCATATATAGCCGGAAGATCATCACTCTCTTTTTCAAAACTTACATCGACCACAGGACCGATAACCTGAATTATTTTACCTTTAATCTGGTTCATTATTTAAAATTTCAAATAATAATCTATTTACCTGATATAAAAAATCTGACAAATTTATTGATGTTTTGTATTTTATTTACAAAAAATCTGATCAGGTGCAAAAATTTTAATATTTACGTTGAGCCATATCATAACAAAGTTCCTTCAAAGGTACTTTTTGTTTCTCTTTTAAAGGAATATCATCGAGTATTTTAAAGGATTTCTTAAAATAAATATCAATTTTATTCTCTACAATACTCTTTATCCCCAGCTTGTTATATATCTCGATTACCCCGTTAATTTTATCCTCATCAACATATGGTTTACCGGACACCCACTTATCAAGAGTGCTTTTATTTTTGCCTTCAGATATTTCCAAAGCTTTTATCAATAAATAAGTTTTTTTATCCCCCAAAATATCTGATCCGATTTTTTTACCAAATACTTTCTGATCCCCATAAGTATCAAGCAGGTCATCCTGTAGCTGAAAGGCTAATCCCAGGTTAATTCCCAACAGATACAGCTGATCTGAAATATCATGATCAGCGCCTGCCAGCAGCCCCCCTGCTTTTAAACTGCATCCCAGGAGCACAGCAGTTTTAAGCCTGATCATTTCGAGATATTCAGATTCAGAAACATCCATACGCTTTTCAAAAACCATATCATATTGTTGTCCTTCACATACTTCCAAGGCTGTTCCGGTAAACAAATCCAGCACCCGTATAATATTAGGAGAAGAGCTTTCCATCAAATACCGGTATGAAATGAATGCCATTGCATCTCCTGCAAGAATAGCAGTATTCTCTCCAAATTGCACATGCACAGCAGGCCTGCTTCTCCTGAACCGGGAATTGTCCATAATATCATCGTGAAGCAACGTGAAATTATGAAATATTTCAATTGCCAAAGCAGCAGGCAGAGCGTCATCCAATTCTTCGGAAAACATATTGTAAGCCATTAATAAAAGAACAGGACGCAATCTTTTCCCTCCCATACTGAGGGAATACGCTACAGGAGAATAAAGATCTATTGGTTTCCCGGCAGTTAATTCTGATAACCGCCTTTCAATTTCTGCATTAATTACTTTCTGCAATTCTTCAAAAGAATACATAACAGTCACTTTTTATTGTTATTGTCAGATATCTTTAACTCTTCCAGTTCAATATCCTCTTCCTCATCATAAATATGTAATATAGGTTCAACAAATGAACGGGTAGTCGTTAATCTTTCGAGGCCTGTAAGCAGGGAAGGCAGAATAATCAGGTTTGAAGTGACTGCCACCAAAAGAGTTAATGAAACTAATACACCCATAGCTACTGTTCCTCCAAAACCGGAAAATGCAAAAATACCAAACCCAAAGAACAAAACCACTGAAGTATAGATCATGCTGACTCCGGTTTCTTTCATGGCAAGCACAACCGATCTCCTGATATCCCAGCCGGTTGCTTTAAGTTCCTGCCTGTATTTGGCCAGAAAATGAATGGTATTATCAACCGATATTCCAAAAGCTATGCTAAAAACAAGAATTGTTGATGCCTTAACAGGTATCCCGAAAAATCCCATTATCGCAGCAGTGAAAATAAGGGGAATCATATTGGGTATGAGAGATACCATTACCATTCGCCATGAAGAAAACATAACTGCCATAAAAAGTGAAATCAAAAAAATGGCCAAAGCCAGACTGGTAAAAAGATTTTTCAGCAGGTATTCGGTTCCTTTGAAAAAAGTTACACTTGATCCGGTTACGGTTACTTCATAATTATCTGATGTAAAAATCGAATCAATTTGTGAACTAATACCTTTATAGATCTCTTCCATCCTTTTTGTGCCAACATCTTTCATACGAATACTTATGCGCATAAACTGCCTGGTGCTGTCCATAAATGAATGGAGAAGGCCGGCATGTTTTTCCCCCATATTTGCATACTGCAATATAAAATTTTTTTCCCGGCTATTTGGTAAACTGTAATATTTTTCATTCCCGTTATAGAATGCCTGTTTTGAAAATTTCAATAGATTCAGAAGGGAAATTGAAGGTGAAAGCTCGGGATAACCGGACAACCGGGTATCCAGCCGGTCAACTTTACTGAAAGCGCCGGGCTGCATAACCCCGCCTGCCTGTTTTGTGTCAACCATAATCTCCAAAGGCATTAATCCGTCAAAATTGGATTCAAAAAACTTAAGGTCTTTATAGATCGGATCACTTTCAGGAATATCATCAACCATGAACCCGGAAATTTTAATAAAAGATATCCCGTAAAAACCAACAATTAAGATAATTACTGCAGAAAGCCAGACCAATTTACGATGATGTTTAGTTATATGGATAAGCTTGCGGATTATTCCCGTTACAAATGGATTCTTTAAATGGTTAACATGTTTGGGCGAAGGTGGCTCAATATAACTGAAAATAATGGGAATCAACAAAATAGACAGGATAAACAATCCCATAATATTAAGCGAGGCTATAATTCCAAATTGTCGTAATATCGCACTTTTTACTATTATAAAAGTTGCAAATCCTGATGCTGTCGTTAAATTGGTAAGAAATGTTGCATTACCGATTTTTATAATAACCCTCTGCAATGCTTTAATCTTATTCCCGTGGCTGACATATTCATGATGAAACTTATTGAGCATATAAATACTGTTGGGTATGCCTATTACAATAAGCAAGGGCGGAATCATACCTGACAAAATAGTAATTTTATAACCGAAAAGCGAAAGCATGCCCATTGCCCAGACTACTCCGGTGAGGACTATTAAAACCGGGAAGAAAACAGCCTTAAAAGAGCGAAAGAAAAAGAAAAGCACAATTATGCAGATAGTCAGGGCCAAAACACTGAACAGGTATATTTCCTGTTTAATCTTTATTGAATTAACAACTCGTATGTATGGTAATCCGGAATAATGAAGCCCGATATTTAAATCCTTTTCATACTGCCTGCAAATTTTCACTATGGATTTAACCATCTTTTCCCTTTCCCTGGTCAGCATTTTATCTTTATTGACTGTAATAGCCAACAGATAAGATTTTGTATCTGAATTATAAACGGTCTTTTTATAAAAAGGCAGGCTCTTGAAGATAGTTGCCAGGCTGTCCAGTTGTGACTGACTATGTATAGTATCAGGGAAAATAGGGTGTATTTCAAACTGCCTTTTGCTTGTATTTTTTATCAGATTATAAGTATTTGATATAGACAAAAGGTTTTCGACACCCTCAACATCTGACAGGTCATTACATAATTGTCTCCATCGCCGGAAGCGGCCAATTTCAAAAAAACCGGGATCCTGAATCCCGACAATAATGAGATTTCCCTCTTCACCAAAAATATCCACAAATCTCTGATAATCTTTATAAGCCTGATCTCTACGGGGAAGCAATGATGCATATTCATATGACATTTCCACTTTAAAGGCATGAAAACCCAAAAAAGCAGTTATTGCAAACAGAATAACAAGAAAAAGTATTTTATTTCTGAGAATAATACCAGATACCTTCAGCCACATAATTCCGATATAAAGAAACAGCGAAAATAAAAGAAATATTTGGATAACAAAAGGCCGGATTTTACTTTACAGGCATATTCACCAGAATAATTTTCCCTGAATATTTCATTTAGTATCAGAATTTGGGATAATGTCATAAATTATTTGGCCTTCCGGGGATAACCGTTAACTTGTCAAACCTGACATTCAATATTTCCTGCCCTCATTATTTATCATTGGAACAAAACGAACAGGTAAAACATTTTGTTTTCTTATTTTCCCATTTTTCTTTATCATGAGAACCAGATTTTGAACGGGATCATCACCCACAGGGATTATCATTCTTCCATTTTCTGCCAGTTCTTCCTGTAACGGACGAGGTATTTCTGTCGGGGCACAGGTAACTATAACAGCATCGAAAGGAGCATATTCAGGCCATCCCTTATAGCCGTCCCCTGTTTTAGTAAAAATATTATCATAACCAAGTTCAGTGAACAGGCTTTTTGCCTTTACAGCCAACTCCTCAAAAATTTCAATAGTAAAAACGGAATCCACTATTTCAGCAAGTATTGCTGCCTGGTAACCAGAGCCTGTCCCGATTTCAAGGACTTTATCATTCTTTTTCAGCTCCAGCGCCTCAGTCATAAATGCAACAATGTAAGGTTGTGAAATAGTTTGTCCATGCCCGATGGGAAGAGGCGAATCATGATAAGCATAAGGAATATACTGAGGCAAAACAAATTTATGTCTCTCAACTTCACGGAATGCATCAAGAACATTTTCATCTTCAATACCCCTGCTTTTAATCTGCCTTTCCACCATGCGTTGACGTTGGATGGTAAAATCTGCTTTACCCTGGCAACAGGATATCAATGGCATCACAAGCAGCAAAAAAAGGTAATATAAAAAATGAATATCCATATTTTATATTTTCCAATTATACGCGATGAATTGAAATGGGTTTCTTAGCCTTTAAAAAAAATCACTCTCCTGAATGAAATGACAGGGACAGAATTTAATGGATGAACAAATTAAGCACAATAACCTTAACTATAATGCAGTTTGCAACCTTGCCGGCAAACCAGTTATAATTAATGCCAGGGCTTCCAGGAAATAAATTTTAAGAGGTCTTCGGCTGGCTTATAATATGAATATCATGCTGCGGGAAAGGGATCTGCACTTTGTTTTTCCTGAAGAGGTCATCAATTGCAAACCTGAGTTCGCTCTTGGTATTTTCAACTAAAAAAGACTCTTTAACCCAAAAATACAGCTGAAAATCAAGGGACGAGTCACCGAAATCATTAAATCTTACAAATGGCTTAGGATGTAGTGAAATATTTTTGTTTTTATTTGCGCATTCAAGGAGAATATCACTTACTAGTTTAGTGTCCGAGCCATAGGCAACCCCCACCTCAACAGAAAAACGGGTATTATAATCCATCTGGCTCCAGTTAATAATAGTATCATTAACAAATTTTGAGTTTGGGACTACCAGTATAACATCATCGCGGGTTTTGAGCTTTGATGTTCTCAATCCGATATGAATAACCTTTCCCACAGTCTCATCTTCCAACTGGATTACATCATTCATCTGCAGGTTTCGCTCAAATATAAGCACTATTCCCGATGCAATATCACTGAATAATTGTTGAAGGCCAAATCCCACACCAACAAGCAGGGCAGTTATACTTGCAAGCAGAACCGAAACTTTAACTCCCGATGTTTCCAGCAATAAAACAATTACTACCACCCAAATAACATACCGGAGAATCAGGAATACCGACCAGTATGAACGTCTCTCTGCCTCCTGCCTGCTAATAAATCGCCTGAAAAAACCCTTTATAATCCTGAGCCCGACAAATGTGGCAATCAGGACAAGAATAACAATTGCCACACCATAAATTGTTATTTCAAAACTCTCAGTCTTTAATAACTGGTAACTAAGCAATTCCTTTAAATCCATATACCTTATTAATAATTAAACAGATCACTCACGATTCATAGAGATAACTATTCCCGGCTCAAAAAGCGAGCTGTATAAAGGAGAGTTCAGTTTTTCAACCGCTTTATTTATTACTTTATCCTCAGCAAGTGAAGAACGGATAGCGCCCTTCTGATAATAATAGCGTGACACAATCTCGTTCTTCAGCAAACTTTTGATCTCATCGCTAAAGACTCCTATGTCTCTGTCAAGCCTGGGCTCCAACTTTTGCCTAAGGTTTTCAAACTCGTTTTGTGCCAGATCATAATATTTCTCCTCTTTAGCTTTATCAATAAGATCATCAAGGATATATTCCGATTCCGATTCATACTCAAAATCATTCTCTTTTAAAAATTTACCAAAATGATCATAAATATCTTCGGTAATCTCAAATTCTTCCGGTCCTGCAATAGCCTCCTTATCATTTGAAAATTTTGTAGCAAAATCGAAAATAAGGAATCTTGTCAATAAAGCAGCGCTAAGGTTACTAAGCTTTTCCGGTTCCATAACTATATCAGGAACAATGCCGCCGCCATCATAAACTTTTCGTCCGTTTTTAGTTGTAAACTCAGATATCAGGGAATCTGGCACATACCCTACACTGCCGTCTTCATTCCTGTGCGCATAATCAAGCGCCTGTATGCACCTTCCGCTGGGTATATAATATTTAGCAGTAGTGACTTTCAGTTTGGTATTATATTCAAGATCCCGGGTAGTCTGAACCAGCCCTTTTCCAAAAGTGCGGGAACCAATGACGAGTCCCCTGTCCACATCCTGTATTGCTCCGGCTAAGATCTCAGATGCTGAAGCAGATGCACGGTTTGTTAAAACAGCTAAACGTATTGTTGTATCAATAGGAGCTGATGTTGCCGCATATACCTTGTCCCACTGCTTCACCTTTCCTCTTGTACTGACTATTTCCTGACCTTTAGGCACAAACATATTGACAATTTTAACTGCTTCCATTAAAAGGCCGCCCGGATTTGAACGGACATCCAGGATCAAAGCTGAAGGATTGTTTTTTTTAAGCTCAAGAAAAGCTTTTTTCACATCCTCACTACAGTTAGCAGTAAAATTTGATAACCTTATATAGGCAATATCGTTATCAATCATACCATAATAGGGAACAGCATCGATAAAAATTTTTTCGCGGACAACATCCACTGTATAAGGCCTCTTTTCACCGGGTCTTTGCAATTTAATCTTTACCGGTTTTTGAGCAGGTCCCTTAAGAAGGTTACTTACATCCTCAGTATTCATTTCAGCTGTTGACTTACCCTCTATTTCCAGGATAATGTCACCCGCCTTTAAACCGGACTTCTGTGCAGGAAAACCTTCATAAGGCTCCGCTATGACAATTTCATCGTGATGCTTGCTGATAAGGGCGCCTATGCCACCATATTCCCCTGTAGTCATAAACCTGAAATCCTCCATCTGGTCTTCAGAAATAAAATTGGTATAAGGGTCAAGTGAATTAAGCATCTCATTAATGCTTGTCGTAACCAGTTTTTCCGGATTTACATCATCCACATAAAACATATTCAATTCCCTGAATAAACTATAATATATTTCAAGGTTTTTGGCTATTTCAAAATTCTTCTGATCAGTATTAAAACTGTAAAAACCAAATGCGGCAATTACAACTATCAATGTTCCTATCCAAAATTTTTTCCAATTCATAATTCAATTCTTTATTACCTGTATAAACCATGACAGGTAAAGTTTATATTTATTTGTGCAAAATTAAAAAACTTAACTGATATTTGTTCCAAATCATCTTTAAAGCAATAAAGGGATTAAGTTAAAATATATTAACAATCATTTAATTAAGGCTTTGTTACGAAATAAAGTAAATAAAATAGGCGAAGTTATTTTTGTTTTTAACAAAGCAAAATTTTGAGGCATAGCCATAGCT
>CAZIOB010000031.1:0-17560 GCA_964540755.1 uncultured Prolixibacteraceae bacterium
TTTTGAGGCATAGCCAAAGCTATGGCGAAAAATTTCAATGCAGTAAAAAGCAAAAAGAACAAGCCTAAATGTTCAGGTTATTTCGTAACAATGCCTTAGGGTATTTTTTCGCGAAAAGATTACTAATCTTCCTTCTTCTCTTTACGAACTTTTTCCAGCTCTTTCTCAAAATAGTTAAGCTGGTCTCTCAGGGTACGGACCTCATTCTCCAAAACGGTTTCATCAGAAGCAGGTATGTAGTCGTCTGCATAATATCTGAAAGGATTCCCCCAACGGAAACCTAAGCCTCTTCCCCAGCCAAATCCGCGGCCCCTGTAACCAAATCTCCCACCTCTGTAGCCTCTTCCCGGAATAACACTTGTATTTCCTGCACACCGGCCAAGTTGTCTGCCGGTCATAGGACCAGCACCTTCTGGCCCTGTTCTGTCAAATCCTGGCATAATAACCTCCTTTTAATTTAAAATTATGTGCAACACCTGCCATGTCCGAAACCACCTGCCAGATTTTGCAAATTGGCAGAATGACAAACAGGACATCTCACGAGCGCACTGTTTATTCTTATTTTAAAAATATTTCCACAATTTAGACAGCGTATAATATTATACCTGAAATGTATATTTCCTCCTTCAATTGATAATGCCTTGCCATTAACCATACTGTCAGCTATTTTTTTCCTTGCCACAACAACAAGCCGTGAAAAGGTAGAACGTGATATCTGCATCTCCGCCGCTGCTTCTTCATGTGAATATCCCTGATAGTCAGCCAGACGCACAGCTTCATATTCATCGAGAGTCAGCCTGTTCCGAAGCAGGGATTTTGCAGCAATTCCTACAGGTTTAAATTCCGTAAAGAGCGGAGGTTCATATACAAATCTATTTCGCCTTGGCCTTGGCATTACTACGTTATTTTATTTTATTCGATACAAATATAATGCACCAATGTGTAAAACTCAAATTTTTTAGTGATTTTTTTGCAATATTTTGAGGTTAAAAAATCGTTATCGTAAAAGCATATTTTTAAAGTAGGTTCCACTGCCATTATTTATACAGGCCGACAGAATTATTCGAAATATATATTTCCGAAATATTCCGGCCTGTGATAATCAGGATTATCTGTTTTAACAGGGTTCCAGCTTATATAATGTGGTTCGGATGTGCCATCGCCACATTTATAAAAATTGGCGGTAGCTTTCAGTCCTTTAAATGTATTAAGTTTACTGAAAGCAAAACATTCAACCGGGATCCTGATCATTATCTCCCATTCAAAATTTCCTGTTCTTTCTTCAAAAGGGCGGCCACCCAGAGAAGAACTGGTTGTGATCTTCTGTATCAGGGCCGGATCGACAAATTTCCTGTTATGCCTGCCGGATCCATAGGCGAGGTGAATCGTGCCAATGCAGTTAATTTCAAAATTGTAATAGTTCTGCTTATCAGGGGAGATAAAAAATTCAACACAGCTGTCTTTGTAAACGTCACCGTTTACTTTAGTTTCCAGGGCTAAAATATGTTTTTCCTTAACGTAGTATTTAAGCCATATCTCATTTTTAACATGTGCTATTCTGAAATTGACCGAGGGCTTGTATGGAAATTCATTCCAGTTAAGGCTGGATATAGAATGCGTTATGGAATATTTTTCCAGTAAATTTTCAGCTTTGGAAAAAGTTACCGGCATGTCTGTTACGATTTCCTTTATATAAAGTTGTTCCATCCTGGATATTTTTTTCGTAAAGTTAACATTTTCCACAATTACGCAAATTTCTTTTTTAGTTCGTAAATGATTTTTTGCAATTACCGGATTGGGAAGTATATTTGAACAGAAGTATAACCGAACTTATTTACCGTAATGTCAAATATTGAATTTATTATTGTACTGACCAGACATCGTCACATCGGTAATGTCTTTCTTCCTTATCTCATAAGCAGGAATGAAGAATTCTATTCGGTTGAAGCATTGGTAAAGAGCGATGAACTTGATGCCATGGATTACAATTTTCATCCTTATGAGAAAAAATTGGTTGAGATTACCGAAAAATACAGTGACAACCGGTTGATGAAAAAATTTTCGCGTTTAGAAAAAGTAACTGATTTTTTTTCCGGGCTGGAAACGGTGTATTTTGAAAAACATATTTTACCATTTATTGACCAGTGTATGTTTGAGGTTGCCGGGATCCTGATGGTCAGTCCGGTAAGGCTCTTCAGAAAACAGTCTAAATATTCGAACCTTCATCCTGAAGACGAAATATACGTTCAGCCCTTTTTCGCCAGACCTCTCTTTTTTTTCGAACGTACAAAGACCGAAATCCTTTATAAGTTAAAAATATTTATTAATGACAAGGAAATACACCCCGACAGGAAAAAAACAGATATAATTACAAATAAACCTTGCCTTATCATACAAAATAATCGTCTCATAGCTTTTGAAAAACTGGATTCAAAAAAAATAACCCCCTTTCTTGATAAGGAATATATTTCCATTCCCCATTCAATGGAAGAAAGGTATTATTCGGGTTTTTTAAGGAAGGTTGTCAGGGATTTTGAAGTTGAAGCAAAAGGTTTTCGGATAACAGACGGATCAACAGATAAGCGCGCAGCTCTCTCCCTTGAGCATAACCTTCAACTGGAGCCTTGCCTGGTACTGTATTTTTATTATGGAGATGAATGCTTTATCTACAATTCACCAAAAAAAATCACAGTTCAGTTCATTAAAAAAAATAGTGAGTATATTTTCAAAAAGATTGTCCGCGATCCCGCATGGGAAGAAAACATTCTGGAAAAACTGACGGAATACGGATTACAACAGAAAAACGGGTTCTTTACACTTCCCGGAACAGATATAGTTAATAAAGAAGATATTTTATATTCCCTGATAAACTGGATAAACAGGCATAAACCAGATATCAGTGAAAAGGGTATCGATATAAAGCAGGGGAAACTCGAAAAGAGATATTTTACCGGGGAACAACATCTGACCGTAAAACCTGAATTTTCGGGAGATTGGTTTGATGTTCACGGGACTGTTACTTTTGGTGAATTCAGTTTCCCGTTCATAAGGCTGAAAAAATATATATTGAATGATATTCATGAATTTGAGCTTCCTGACGGGGAAACAGCAATAATCCCTGATGAATGGTTTGCCCGGTATAAGAGTCTTATGCCTTTTGCACATAGCCATGGCGGCAGTCTGCGGTTCAGGAAAAATCATTATCCCCTTATCATGCATATTTTGCAGCCTGGTGACAAGTTCATCGCTGAAACTTTGAACCGCTTGTCAGGAAATGGTATTTCTGTCAAATTACCCGGCAAGCTTAATGCAACATTAAGAGATTATCAAAAGGAAGGTTATAACTGGATGTTTAAGCTTCATAAAAATGGTTTTGGCGGATGCCTTGCTGATGATATGGGACTGGGAAAAACTCTTCAGACACTTGCCCTGTTACTGAAGCTCAAACCTCCTGAGCCTGTTGCAACAAGGGGCAATCCTGTTGCAAAGGACGGCCAGCTTGAGCTTTTTACGAATATTATACCTGAAAATACCAATCAACCTGCCAGTCTTATTGTAGTGCCGGCATCACTGGTGCATAACTGGGAAGCCGAGATTGATAAATTCACTCCTTCCCTGAAGGTTTACAGACATGTGGGGCAACTGCGCAAAAAAGACTCTGATCTTGAAAGGGCAGTGGCAGATTACGATATCATCCTTACAACTTACGGTACTATAAGGAACGATGCCGGCATACTCTCAGGCAATAAATTATTTTATCTGATACTTGATGAGAGCCAGTATATTAAAAATCCTTCGTCAAAAACCTATAAAGCTATTATGAAATTATCTGCACAACACAGGCTGGTTCTTACGGGGACACCAATAGAAAATTCACTGTCCGACCTCTGGGCACAGATGAATTTCCTGAACAGGGGATTGCTGGGCAACCTGGCTTTTTTCAGGCGTTATTTCATTACTCCTGTCGAAATGCACAGTAGTGAAGATCAACAGGGAAAATTGCGGATAATGATAAGGCCGTTTATTTTACGGCGCACAAAGGAAGAAGTGGCCAGGGATCTTCCGCCACTCATGGAGCAGGTGATTATCTGCGAAATGGATAAAAAGCAGAAACAAAAATATGAAATTGAAAAATCAATAATCAGAAATTCAATATTGGAGAAAATAGAAAAGGATGGAGTAAAAAGATCATCAATGATTATCCTTAGAGGGCTGACCAGGTTGCGTCAGCTTGCTAATCATCCTTTACTCCTTGGTAAAGATATGGGAAAAGAATCAGGAAAAATGGAAGAAATTTTCAGGATCCTCGAAAACCTGGTTGCGGAAAATCATAAGGTGCTGATTTTCTCATCCTTTGTAAAACATCTTGAGCTTTTAAGGGAAAGATTAATAGCGAATGGCTGGAAATACAGTATGCTTACAGGCCAGACAACAATGCGCAGTAAGGTAATTGATGATTTTCAGAATGATCCTGAAAAACGGATATTCCTGATTTCATTGAAAGCGGGTGGGGTAGGACTTAACCTCACAAGTGCAGATTATGTATTCATTGTGGACCCCTGGTGGAATCCTGCAGCTGAAAACCAGGCTGTCAGCCGGGCTCATCGTATAGGACAAAATAAACATGTTTTTGTTTACCGCTTTATTACACAGGATTCAATTGAAGAAAAAATTCAGCTTCTCCAGAACAGGAAGAGCTCTCTTTCCGACAAATTCATTAATTCCAATAATCCTCTGCAGGAAATCACAAAAGAGGAGATGATCAGCTTGTTTAAATAAAAACATTACCCTTAGCGTGGAAATTTTATTACCATAAGGGCAAAAAGCTGTACCATAAAGGTATGGATAAAATTATCCCCGCGGCAGATAATATTACATCGAAATAATTTTGCTTATTTCAATCCAGCTTTTATCTATCTTGTCGCGTTTGGTATAAGTATCTTTAAAAGGAATGAATACAATCTCTTTGTCAATGTGCCCTATCATTACACCGTTTTTACCTTTCAGAAGGGCCCCTACAGCTTCATATCCGAGAATGCTTGCCAGCACCCGGTCGTTACTTGTGGGCGAACCACCCCTTTGTACATGTCCCAGAGTTGTTACACGTGTCTCGTAATCGGGAAGCCTCTCCTTTACTTTTTGGGCGATTGTATTTGCATCTCCCTCGTCATCCCCTTCAGCCACAATGATGATCCCCGAAGTTTTATTTTTTCGCCGCTCTTTTTCAAGGTAAGTACATAATTCTGTTATATTTGATTTTACCTCTGGCAAAAGGATTGCTTCAGCTCCTGTGGAAATTCCCGTATTGATGGCAATAAATCCTGAATGTCTTCCCATGACCTCAACAAAAAAGACGATGTTGTGTGAATCAGCTGTGTCTCTTATCTTATCAACCGCCTCAACTGCTGTGTTTATAGCAGTGTCAAAACCAATGGTAAAATCAGTGCCATAAATATCATTATCTATTGTACAGGGCAACCCGACAACTTTTATGTCGATTTCGCTTCTCAAAACATCAGCTCCTCTGAAAGACCCGTCGCCACCCAGAACTATCAGTGCGTCAATTTTATGTTTCGCCAGATTATTGTATGCTTTCTTCCTGTTTTCCTTATCTTTGAATTCTGGACAACGGGAGGATTGGAGTATAGTTCCTCCATCTGAGATAATTTTTGAGACTGTATGGGATTTCATCTCTATGAATTCATCGTTAAGCAGACCGTAGTAACCTTTCAACACACCTTCAACTTCCAGTCCGTTGAATATTGCTGTACGCACAATAGATCTTATAGCAGCATTCATTCCCGGTGAATCGCCTCCGGAGGTCAGTAATGCTATTTTTTTGATCTTTGAAGCTTCCTTATTTAATGAATCATACATAATTTTTTCTGTTTTTAAGAACATCAATGCCGGCCTGAAAAACACAAACCGGCTCTGATAACAAAGATAAAATTTATTCTCCTTATATCCTTATGATGCAGGAATCTGGCAACCAGCCGACATTCCCGTCAGAAAGCCTGATCTCTTTCCATGTATTCAGACTATCGGAAATTTCCACTTTTACCCCTTCGTAGAGAAGAAAAAGGTCGGTGCCTGTTTCGGAAGGGGCGCTTTTGACTGTAACGCGGGGACAAAAAACAATAGCGTGATTGCGTTCGGTAATTTTTTTCTTCTGACTGGCAGCAAAGGAGAAGGAGAGTCCTGAGACTATTACGGCCAGAATGCCGAACCAGAAGGTTAAGCGCCGTACCGGAATATTTCTGCTGAACAGGAAAAAACCAAGCAGAAGAAGAAACAGGATGAAAGCCCCGATACTTATTTTTGACCATGTATCGGCAGGGTAAAGATTAAGAATCCTGTTACGCCACCTGACAAAAAACGGCTGAGGCAGTTCCTCAATGTCAGTAACTACAAATTGCCTGGCGAGAGAGAGATTAAAAGCAATGTCTTTATCCTGTGGAGCAAGGATTTTTGCACGTTCATAGTTAAGAATAGCATTGCTGATATCTCCTGTTTTATAATATGCATTGCCGAGATTGAAATAAAGTTTTGCCGATTCAAGGCCTGAATCCATAATTTGAGTATAAGTATCAACTGCTTCCTGGTAATTTTCAGAGACATATAATTCATTGGCCTTATTCCAAAGTACCAGTGTGGAATCCTGCGCATAAGAGCTGATGATTAATATTAATCCGGGCAACAGCAAGCTATATTTATGAAAATATTTTTTTATCATCGGTTAATATATTTTTATCTTTTGATCTTTTTTTCCAGGCGGCTCATTGTGGAAGCGGCTTTCCTGTATAATTCGACACGGGCTTCAGAACCTCCGGAAGGAGAATAGCGTGCAAATTCACATTGTTCAATTATTTCAACAAAATCATTTATAAGAGTATCTTCGACCCTTTTTTCCTTTAGGGCATTCACTGCAGACTCACGGTTAAGGTTTGCCACCGGGATTCCCAGCTTATCACTCAGATAACCCCAGAAAGCTTTTAATATAGCTTCATGGAAAGCTTCATCCTGGTTTTGCTTCATAAAACCGGCAGCTGTCCTTAGTCTTTTTGCCGCAATTCTGTTGGCTTTTTTATTTCTTATAAGAGCAGCATTTGCATTTTCACGTACTTTCTTCCTGTAAACAACAAATATAAAAAGGAATAACAGGGCGCTCACTCCATAAGCTCCGTAAAAAAGATGAGTGCCAAAGAAGGTAGATCCTGTTTTATGCAGATACAGTTCTCCCTGTTTGATAAAGCGTATATCCTGACCTATTAATTCAATATTCTCACGTCGTAAACCCCTCATCACTGTTGCAGCCTGACTTTCTCCTTTTCTGACATTCAATGTATATTCCGGGGTTGATTTTGTAATATATGATCCCGTAGCCGGATTGAAATAAGCAAATGATACCGAAGGAATGGTGTACTCACCCTCAAATCGTGGCTGAAAAAGATATTCGATTGTTTTTGAACCCATTACGCCATTGTCAGTTGTTCTCACATTATCAGTTGCCTTTGGATCATAAACTTCAAAGTCAGACGGCAATTGAAGATCAGGATTAAGAATAAGTCTTATATTTCCTGTTCCGGTTATAGTTACCCTGAGAGTAACGGCATCGTTGGTCGTAACATCTGTATTATTGAGTTCTGATGTTATGTTAAAATTGCCAATTCCTCCGTAAAAATTTGCCGGTTCGGGCGGAAGGTCTTTAACATTCACAGAAACAGGCTTACTTGTAATTGTCGTCCTTACTGTCTGGATGCCACTGAAAAAATCATCGAAAAAATTCCTTGGCTGTACTCTTTGCTGCACAAGTAAGGTCATGCTGAAAGGATCAACCGTAATGGAGCCGTTTTGCTGAGGAAAAAGAACTGTTTTTTTAAGTACGCCTACCTGATAAATACGGTCATTATATACCTCACGGGTAAAATTAATTTGTTGAGGTATTGCAATATCCTGCGTATAAAATCCCTCATAAGTTGGCAGGTTCACCTCTTCGAAGCCGGATATGGGAATATTCGGATCTACATATAGCTTCACAGTTGCAATTATCTGTTCCCCCCTGTAAGCATTATGTTTATTCATTTCTGTCCTGACAAACAGGTTATCGCCTCCCAGATTAACTGATTTTTGCTCCCGGCTTCCGTTGTCCGGCGCAGGGGACTGTGCTCCGGCGTTTGCCTTAACCACCTGTATTTTTAATGAATTGGATTCAAATATCTTTCCATCCACCTCTATGGAGGCCGGCCTGATCTCAAAAGTTCCTTCCTGTTTTGCTCTTAAAATGTATGTATATGAAAATGTTATTTCAGTTGTTGTTTTTCCGTTTATAGTTTGCATTCGTGTTGACTGCCCCGTGCTGGGCCCCATAAGTATATCAAAGTTATTACTCAGATCAGGAGGAAGCTGCAGGTTAGTTCCGCGTTCATTTAGTGTAAAAGTAAGCCTGAATTGCTTGCCGGTTTCAACAGCATTGGGCGCAGACATTACAAATTTTGTCTGCTCTGCTGCTGCTCCCGCTGCTATGAACAGAAACAATATATATGTAATTAGTTTATTTATCATTGTATAATTTTCTAATCTAATTTCCTTTGATTATGAAATTTACCATTCCTTTTCAACTCTCATTTTCCTGGCTCTAGCTGCCTTTTCTTTCTTCACTTTCTCCTGTATATCCCGTTCATCATTCTGCAATGCCTGCAGGAGCTGCTCTGCATCCTGTTTTGAAATCTTGTTCTGAGGTTGCTGCTGCTGCTGCTGATCTTGCTGCTTCTGCTGATCTTGCTGGTTTTGCTGATTTTGTTGGTTTTGCTGCTGCTGATCTTGTTGATCATTCTTGTTTTGCTGATCCTGATCCTTATTTTGGTTTTGCTGATCCTGATTTTGATCATTTTGATCATTTTGCTGATCCTTATTCTGCTGGTTTTGCTGTTGTTGCTGCTGCTGTTGCTGCTTCAGCATTTGGGCATAAGCAAGATTATATTTTGTATCGAGGTCATCAGGATTTTTGCGTAACGCTTCCTTATAAGTTTCAATGCTCTCATCAATTTTCTTCTGCATAAGCTGGCTGTTGCCAAGATTATGGAGCGATCTTGCTTTCTCTTCAGGTGTTTCAAGTTCATCACTGAGATTGCCAAATTTTTGTTCAGCCTCGTCAAAACGCATTTGTTTGTATAAAGCATCAGCAAGATTAAAATCCCATTTATTATTTCCTGGTTTTTTATTCAGCGCTTTTCGATATTCAGTTTCGGCTTTGCTGAAGGTTGCTGTATCCAGCCTGGTAGTGTCCTTTACAGCTTCCATGAAATATTTGTTGCCGCTCCTAATGAATTTTCTCTCATTCTGAGCCCTGGCAGCCGTTAATACAAACAATATCATCAAAGCAAATAATATAAACTTTTTCATCTCTTTCTATTTTCGTGAAAATAACCTGACTTTCATTAAATATCTGTTCTTTCTTTCAAGAATAATGAATTCAAGAAGCAATAAGATCACCCCGATTCCAAAAAAGTATTGAAACTGGTCGTCATATTCGGAATATACAAGTGATTCTATTTCCTCCTTTTCCATTTTATTTATCTCATCAAAAAGAGCATTCAATCCGACTTGTGCGTTATTAGCCCTCACATAAATACCTTTGCCGGCAGTGGCAATTTTTTCGAGCATGGCCTCATCAAGTTTAGTGACAACCACATTTCCTTCCCTGTCCTTAAGATAATCCTTTTGTCCGTTTCTGAAAATTGGTATCGGGGACCCCTGGGGTAATCCCATCCCTATTGTATGTACAATTATTCCATTATCAGTCGCTTCCTGTGCGGCAGCAACAGGGTCATCTTCGTGATTTTCCCCATCTGTTATCACTATTATGGCCTTATTGGCATCTCCCTCAGGGGTAAAGGATCTTATACCCATATTTATTGCTGCTCCTATTGCAGTGCCCTGGGTCGGGACTATCTCCGTATCAACCGAATTTAAAAATAATTTTGCAGAATTATAGTCGCTTGTTATAGGAAGTTGTATATATGCTTCCCCTGCAAAAACTATTAGTCCTATCTTATCATTTGACAACCTGTCAACCAGTCTGGAAATCGCCCTCTTGGCCCGTTCAAGCCTGTTAGGCTGTATGTCTTCCGCCTTCATACTGTTTGATACATCAAGGGCAATCATTAATTCTATTCCTTCCCTTTTAACTTTTTTCAGTTTTGATCCGAATTGTGGCCGGGCAGCGCCTGTAATCAAAAAGGCCAGTGCAAGCATAAGAATAAAAAACTTTAAAGCCGGCCTGCTATTGGATGCATAAGGCATCAACTCCTTAATGGTTTGGATATTTCCAAATTTTCTCAAAGCCTTTTTACGGGCAATGCGCGACCAGATAAAAAACAATCCCAGTATGGGAATTATCAGTAATCCCCATAAATATTCCATATGTGCAAATCTGAACATTTCCATGTTTTCCAATTTTTAAGGGATACTCCTGAATACGGTTATGCGCAATATCAGGCTCAATACCAATAACAAAATTCCTGCCAATGCATAAGGAAGGAACTCTTCTGATCTCCGGCTGAACTCCCGCACTTCTATTTTTGATTTTTCCAGCTGATCAATCTCTTTATAAATCTCTTCAAGCTTGGTATTACTGGTTGCCCTGAAATATTTTCCATTTGTTATTGATGATATTTCCTGCAATGTTTCCTCATCGATTTTTACTTCCATATCCCTGAGCTGAACACCATAGGGTGTCTGGACAGGATAGGGGGCAGTGCCCACGGTGCCCACGCCAATGGTATAGACCCTTATGCCGAAAGTCTTTGCAATTTCTGCTGCCGTGACAGGGGCAATTTCACCCCTGTTATTTTCTCCGTCTGTCAGTAATATGACAATCCTGCTTATTGCCTCGCTCTCTTTCAGTCGAGCTGCCGCAGTGGCTAATCCGTTGCCTATGGCCGTCCCGTCCTCTATCATTCCGCTTTTTATATCTTTGAAGAGATTCAGAAGAACTGCGCGGTCTGTTGTAAGGGGACACTGGGTGAATGCCTCCCCTGCAAAAACTACCAGTCCTATACGGTCGTACTCACGGCCGGAAATAAATTCCATTGCCACATTCTTAGCAGCCTCAAGCCGGTCGGGCGTAAAATCCCTTGCCAGCATACTGCTGGATATATCCAGAGAAATTACTATATCGATACCTTCCGTTGTAACATTTTCCCAGTTACTCGATGATTGAGGACGCGCCAAAACTATTGTGAAAGCGGCTAAAGACAGTACCTGGAATAAAAAAACCACATGGCGCAGGTAATGTTTTAATGTTTTCGGAGCCTTAAATACCGGTGCAGCCGATGAGATCCTGATGCTTGCAGTATTCCTTTTCTGTCTTAAAACATACCATACTGTCATTGGCAGTATTACCAACAGCAAATAAAAAAAATCCGGGTTTTTAAATGTTAATCCTTCAAACATTGCTTTCTATTTAATTTCCACTTCTTCTCCCTCTTCATCATCCCCGGCTTCTTCGGGAATTTCCTTTTTCTCTTCTTTTTTAGTTTCGTTTATAAAAAAATATGCATTTACTATAGTTAAATTATTATCGTCAGGTAATGGTTGATACTTTGCAAATTTTACCAAATCAGCCAGTTTTAATATATCACTCAGATTTTTAAGGGACTTTTCATTTATCAGATCACGCCTGAAACGAAAAATTTCCAGTGTTTCATCAGAAGTTTTCTCCATTGCAGGTATTTCAAACCTGTTTTCAATATATTTTCTCAGTGTTTCGGTCACTTCGCTGTAATATTGTTTTACTTTTCCGTGTTGCCATAATTTTTCATTCTTTATCCGGTCCAGTTCCCTCAATGCTATTATATGAGCAGGCTCTGCTGGCTTTTTAGGAAGCTTGAAAATCGGTTTGTTACTCTTTTTCCTTTTAATTGCATAGAAAATGAAAAAGATAATAGCTCCAATTAAAATTATTCCAAGGATATATGGAATCACCTCTTTCAGGGTAACCGGCGCTCCGTAAGGCATCTTGATATCGGTCGGGCCTTTTGATGTATCAACTGGCATAGAATGAACGTTAAGGGTAACCCCATTGGTTGGTATGGAATCGATCCTTCCGTTCAGGTTTAATTTGAACCAATAGGGAGGTATGCGGTAAGAGCCGCTATCGAAACATGTTATTAAAAATGATTGTATCTGTTTTTGGTAAGATTCATTCTGCAGTCTGAAAGTGTCGATCACCGACCGGCCCAGTACTTCTATTTTTTCCTGTATCGTATCAGGAACCATTGGAAATTGCACTTCAACACTTTCCGGATGGTCAATTTCCAGGAAAAGCCTCACCTGATCGCCTATGAGGATACTGGCAGAATCAAGGCTGGCTGTTGCCTTTATCTTCTGGGCATTTGCAGGTAATGCAAAATAGATACACAACCATGATGATAAAAATATTTTTAAAATATAATTCATTTATCCTACTGTTTTAACGCCCTTCTTCTGAAGAGGGCCATCAATGATTTTACGTAATCCTCGTTTGTATTGATGAAAGCATAATCAATACCACATTTCTTAAACATATTATCCAGTCTGGCTGTATGCCTGACCCACCAATCCCTGTATATTTTTCTTGTCTTTTTTGAATTACTGTTAATCCATACATATCTACCTGATTCAGCATCTTTAAGCTTCAGCATTCCGATTCGCGGCAGTTCCCTCTCCCGGTCATCATATATTTTCAATGCTACAACATCATGCTTATTATTGGCTATTGAGAGGGCCATTTCCAACTCGGGATTATCATCAATGAAATCAGATATTACAAATGCCGTGCAACGTTTTTTTATTGCATTGGTCATATACCGGACAGCACCGGTAATATCAGTGCCCTGATGTCCCGGAGTGAAATCTATCAGCTCACGTATAATCCGGAGGATATGGCTTCTTCCTTTTTGTGGCGGAATAAATTTTTCGATAGTATCCGAAAAAAAGATCACTCCTGTCTTATCGTTATTCTGGATTGCCGAAAATGAAAGAATTGCTGATAGCTCGGTTATGATGTTCTTTTTCATTTTTTCAAATGTCCCGAATTCCCGCGAACCGCTGACATCGATAAGTAACATTACGGTAAGTTCCCTTTCTTCCTCGAATACTTTAACATATGGATGGTTGTATCTGGCAGTTACATTCCAGTCGATATTACGTATATCATCTCCGAACTGGTACTCCCTTACTTCAGAAAAGGCCATGCCCATCCCTTTAAATGCGCTGTGATATTCACCGGCAAAGATGTTACTGGACAAGCCGCGTGTCTTGATCTCAATCTTCCTTACTTTCTTTAATAATTCACTTGTTTCCAAAATTCTGAATCAAAATTTATTATAACTTCATCATTTACTCTGTATGTCTCAGAAAAACCTGTACTTATTATCACTGGCAAAAGTATCTTTAAACCTGTTATTTCCTGATCTGCAAAATTCATTATTATGGACGTGCCTCTATTCTCCGGGAAAATTCTTAAGGCACTTCAACAGTATTAAGAATATCTGTTATAATATCCTCAGAAGTAATATTATTAGCTTCGGCTTCATAGCTTAATCCTATTCTGTGACGCATTACATCGGGACAAACAGCGCGGACATCTTCCGGAATGACATATCCTCTTCTTTTTATGAATGCAAATGCTTTTGATGCATGGGCAAGATTAATGCCTGCCCTTGGCGACGAACCATATGAAATCATCTCCTTATATTTTTCAAGTCCGTATTCTTCAGGTTCCCTTGTTGAAAATACTATATCGACAATATATTTTTGTATCTTTTCGTCAATATAAACATCCCTCACAACATCCCGGGCTTTAACTATATCTTCAGGATTCAGAATCATGCTGGTTTCGGGAAATTGTTTCAAAAGGTTCTGATTTATTATATCTTTTTCTTCTGCTTTATTCGGATAGTTAATTACCACTTTCAACATAAAACGGTCAACCTGGGCTTCTGGCAAAGGATAAGTACCTTCCTGTTCAATGGGATTTTGTGTTGCCATCACCAGGAATGGCTCATCCAGCAAAAAAGTGTGATCACTGATAGTAACCTGGCGTTCCTGCATTGCTTCAAGGAGTGCCGACTGAACTTTGGCTGGTGCGCGGTTGATCTCGTCTGCCAGGATGAAATTGGCAAAAATCGGTCCTTTCTTTATAGAAAACTCTTCACGTTTCTGACTATAAATCATTGTTCCTATCAGGTCTGCCGGAAGCAGGTCAGGGGTGAACTGAATACGCGAAAATTTCGCACTGATAGTGTTAGCCAGAGACTTGATAGCAAGAGTTTTTGCAAGTCCGGGCACCCCTTCGAGCAGAATATGTCCGTTTGTCAAAAGTCCGATAAGCAAGGATTCCGTGAGATGTTTCTGTCCGATAATCACCTTGTTCATCTCCATAGTTATCATGTCAACAAACGAACTTTCCTTTTTTATACGCTCGTTTAATTCTTTAATGTCAACTGTCTGATTCATATTTACAATTAATTTATTCCGTTTTTATTTTAAAAGCACGAATTTATAAGAATGCAAATATAATAAGGCTTTTGTTTTGTTAAAATATATTAAGTCCGAATGTTAACATAATGGGGATTGGGTTTTTTTGATCAGATATTCATTATAATCAAGAGTTAGCTTCGCTTAGGCTTTGTTACGAACTAAAGTGAATAAAATAGGCGAAGTTATTTTTGTTTTTAACAAAGCAAAATTTTGAGGCATAGCCATAGCTATGGCGAAAAATTTCAATGCCTTATTGTAAGTTTTTAAGGCCTTAAATATAAGGTGTAAACGGCAAATAGCAATGCAGGTTTTTTCGCAATTACAAATGCAGGTATTTTAGCAATTAACAATGCAGGTATTTCAGCAAATAAGAATGTAGGTCTGTCACTTAATCTTTAGCTTTTCTCACACAAGTTTTATTGAGTCAACCGGAAAAGACTCGCGAGTCTTTTCCGGTTGTTTAACCAGGATTTTTTTCTGTTATTGGTCTTATTTAACCATAAACAGAAGATCCTATGAATAAAAATGATGCAGATAAACTTATTATGTATTACGAAATACACAAAAGAAAAATCAACGGAGATAATCCTACAAGGATTGCCAGATACCTGGATATAGATTATCGAACCGTAAAAAAGTACTTGAAAATGAGCGAAAACGAGTACATAAAATTTTTAGACGGCCAAGCCTTCCGCAGTAAGGTACTTGATTGTTATGAGCATTTTATAAAGTACCGTCTTGAAAATTGTCCTGAAGCTTCAGCTGCCCAGATCTTTGACTGGCTGAAGGAAAATTTTTCTGACCTGCCTGATGTTGATGAAAAAACAGTTTTTAACTATACTTTATATGTAAGGCGAAAACATAGTATCCCAAAGCCATTTGTCAGCCGTGAATTTTCACCGGTACCTGAACTGCCATATGGCAGGCAGGCACAGGTTGATTTTGGGGAGTATACTATGAGAACAGATCAGGGAGGCCGAAAGAAAATTTACTTTTTCTCAATGGTCCTTTCCCGGTCAAGGTATAAATTTGTTTATTTCAGCGATACTCATTTTACTACAATAATGACAATAGAAGTCCATGAAATGGCATTTGAATATTTTGGTGGTATGCCTGAGCAGGCGGTATATGACCAGGACACCCTGCTTTTAATAAGCGAAAACCATGGTGATCTTTTACTAACTGAACAGTTTCGTTCATATGTAAGTCAGCTGGGCTTTAAAACCCATTTCTGCAGGAAATCTGACCCACAGACTAAGGGGAAAATAGAAAACGTGATCAAATACATCAAATACAACTTCCTTCGTGGCCGTATTTATGTAAACATCCAGGTTCTTAACTCTCAGGCCCTGGGTTGGCTTAGCCGGACAGCAAATGCCAAAGTTCATGCTGCAACCAAACTGGTGCCGCAAATGGAATGGGAAAATGAAAAACCTTTTCTTAAACCTATAAACAAACTGTTTGTACCGGAAGATCCGCTTAAAAGTTATACTGTCAGAAAAGACAATGTCATACTGTTTAGGAGCAACTTTTACCGTGTGCCTATGGGAACTTATAAGGGGCCTGATACTGTGGTATTGCTCAAACAAACACCCGAAAATGAACTTATAATTTATGACTCTTCCAAGACGGAACTTGCAAGATATAAGATCAGCACGGAGAGGGGAAAATTAATCGGCAATAATAATTTTAAACGCGATTACTCATCTGGCATTGACAAGCTCATTGATGAACTGTCATCTTTGTTCGAAGAGTCAGGGAAAGCACAGGAGTATTTTAACCGGTTGCGAAAAGAAAATCCCAGGTATATCCGGGACCAGCTTTATCTGATAAAAAAAATGACACAAACAGATTCAATGGAATTAATAAACCAGACACTTGATTTTTGTACAGCAAATAACATCTATAAAGCAACTGACTTTAAAAGTGTTGTGATAAAACTTCAGGCTGATCAAAAAAATCTGCAAAAACAGGAACAACCTATACAGGTCAAAACACTGGATAAATCTTCATTCAAAATAAAACCTCAAAAAAGCAGTATATCAGATTATCAAAATTTAATGAGTTAAAATTATGGAATCAAAAACACAAATCATTATGGATTATGCCTCTCAGCTGAGACTGACAGGCATTAAAGAGAACCTGGAATCCCTTATCCGCCAGGCAACCGATCAGAAGTCCAGCTATACCGATTTTTCTTTGGATCTGTTAAAAACAGAGATTAATCTAAAACAGAAACGAGATTTGGAGAGAAGAACCAAAGCCGCGTATCTGCCGGTAAATACAGATTTGGACCTCTATGACTATACCTTTGCAAATGGGATAGCCAAGGAACAATTAAACCAGTTGCGGGAATGTATGTGGCTGGAAAATAATTTTAATCTTGTCTTTATGGGCCCCTGTGGTGTGGGCAAATCTTATATCGCAGGCGGACTTTGCCGTGATGCCCTTGAAAAAGGATACAGGTCATACTTCAGAACTATGGAGCAGATCGTCGAAGTAATAAAAATGAAAGACATAACCCGATCAGCACAGAGTGAATATCGCAGGCTCATGAATGCTCATCTGGTTGTTATTGATGACATTATGATGTTTGCCCTGGATAAACAACAGGCGGTTGGCCTTTTCCAGTTTGTAAATCATTTGCATGAAAAAGCTTCTTTTATTGTGACAACGAATAAAAGTCCGGAAGAATGGGTAAAAATGTTAGATGATGAAGTAATCGCAACAGCTTTGCTGGATCGGATTTTATACCGTTGTGAAGTCATCAGTCTATCCGGACCCAGTTACCGGTTAAAAAACCGGAAAACTATCTTCAATTAAAAATAAGTTCTTTGTTTTTTTTTGTATGTTTGAAATGAGAAAAGCAACATCGCTATTTGCTGAAAAAGCAACATCGTTATTTGCTGAAAAACCAACATCCTTATTTGCCAAAAAACCAACATTGTTGTTTCCTGCTTACAACTGTCTATTGTCCCATTAATGACGAGCCCTTATCTTCAGTTTTAGTTACAGCATTAACATCAACAAATATTGA
>CAZIOB010000032.1:0-7225 GCA_964540755.1 uncultured Prolixibacteraceae bacterium
GAAAGATTATACGAACTTGAACCTTCTCCCGAAGCAGCGTTTAATATGGCTCGCAGGTATGTAAAAATGGATCAGGCCGGAAGAGCCAAAGATTATTACAAACAGGCAATGGAGCAGGAGACCGACAATGATCTGCTTGCAGATTATTATTATGAATATGCCTACTTTGTATTCGCTAAAGAAAATGCCTTGCAGGAATCACGCAGTTACGCACTGAAAGCTTTGGATCTGAATCCTGTTTTATGCCAGGCTTTAATGCTAATTGGCGATATATATGCGGCAGCAAGTCAGGGCTTTGGCAACGATGACTTTGAAAAGTCAGCTGTCTTCTGGCTGGCTGTTGATTATTTTGAACGTGCAAGGCAGGAAGGTTATGATTGCTCTGTCGATGCTGTACAAAAAATATCTACTTACCGGAAATATTTTCCAGGCAAGGAGGAAACTTTCTTCCAGGGTTTGCAGGAAGGCCAGACCTACAAACTGGAAGGATGGATCAATGAATCAACCAAAGTGAGGTTTTAAAAATAATCTATCCCTGATTGTATCAGGTAAATTCCCGAACCCAGTTTTAAGCTGATCTTGCCCTCTTGTTTTTTGTCATCCGCAATCCATTTGTCCGGTGCCTTCCCGTCTATTTTGACTGTTTCCACTTCACTTGTCGGCAAAAGCAAAGTAGCTTTGGTATTATGAGGTATTTCAACTTCTATTTGAAAAGTTGAATCCTTCTTTTCCCATTCCGAACGTATCAATCCGTATGGTGAATGAAAACTTATTTTTACAAATTTCAGGTCTCCGGCCAACTGAGGTTCAATAATGATTTCCTTATAGCCATTTGATTGCTCTGCTTGTCCGATTCCACCCAACCCCGCGTAAAACCATTCCATCACATGACCCAGCATCAGGTGGTTGTTGGATACAATTTCAAGGGCAGCCCATGATTCGGTAAGAGCAGTTGCACCTTTTTTCAGCTGAAAACCATAGCCCGGCACATCATCCCGGTTAATCATGTCAAACATCAGCTGAGCAGCCTTTCCCTTTGTCAGTGCTTCTACCAGGTAATGAAACCCAACATCTCCGGCGGTTAGTGCTTTATTGTTTGCTATAATCGAGTCTGCCAGGTTGGCAAATACCTCTTCCCTGTATTGTTCATCTATAATTCCCATGCAGTATGGCATAGCCATTGCTGTCTGGCTGCCCGTAGAATATACTTTATCTTCGGCGTTAAAAAACTCTTCGTTGAATGCTTTCTTTATTTCATCAGCCCAACGCCGCAAATCATCTTCTTCCGGTTTATTCAACAATGCAGCCATATCGGCCATCAGTTTCACATCATAAAAATAAATAGCAGTAGCTGTGAGTGATATAGGAGTTAACTGGGAAACTCCAGGTGATTTTGGCCCCAGATCATACCAGTCGCCCAATCCATGTTCCAGAATATGGTTTCGGGATTTACCCTTCAGATAATGGATATAGTCATTCATCATAGGCCAGGCATCTTCCATTACCTGCCCATCGCTATACCATTTCCAGAGTAAGTAAGGAAGAATAACAGCTGCACTCCCCCACTCCGGTGAGTCACGAAAACCTCCAATGAATTCAACATATTCCGGAGCGATATCAGGTACCAGCCCCTCTTCAGTCCGGGCATCCATCATGTCATAAACCAGTTTACGATAAAGGTGATAGTTATCGTAACGAAAATGAATACCTTGTCCCATCAGGTGCGTTTGTTCCAGCCAGCCAAGCTTCTCCCGGTGGGGGCAATCAGTGACAACACTCTGATAGTTACTCCGGATAGCCCAGTCGATTAATGAATGGATCCGGTTCAGTAAGTCGTTGCTGGTGGTAAAGGTGCCATTCTCAGGAGATGAATTGCGGGTATGTATAAATATGATTTTTTCAATCTCCGGCAATCCGTCCGGATTCTTTTCTCCTGCCGGAACTCCTCCTGTTACCTGGACATACCGGAAACCATAATAGGTAAACTTCGGCTTCCATGTTTTCCGGCCTTCGTCATTCAAAATATAGGAAAAATAATATGGCCGCCCCGAAGCACGCTGATTAACGGAATTATCAGGATTGATGAGCTCTCCCGGCCAAAGTTTTACTTCCTGTCCCGGTTCCCCTTTCACCATCACTTCCACAATCCCGGAAGCATTCTGTCCAAAATCATACAACCATGCCGTATCTCCCAAAGGAAGAATTCTTTCTGCTTCAAACCGTTGCATCTCCTTCAGGGGATAATCATGTTCTGCGGTTAGTTCCCCTGAAGGCCCGTTTGTAAGAATTACCGGGACCCATTCAGAATCGTCAAAACCTGTCTCCTTCCATCCCTTTTGCTCCTGTGTGGCATCATAATCCTCCCCGCCAAAAATACTTGTAAAGGTAATGGGGGAAGGTGATGTCTTCCAGCTCTCATCGGTAGTAATTATTTGCAATGAACCATCACTGTATTGCAATTGAAGCCGGGCAATGAGCTTTGGATAACCATATGCAATCACCAGCTTCCGGTACCTTTCGCGGTTGATGTTGTAGAATCCGTTTCCCACAAGTGCCCCTAACACGTTTTCACCCTTTTTTAAAAATGAAGTTACATCATAAGTATTGTAAAAAACAGTCTTGTCATAGTCAGTCCATCCCGGAGCCAGAAAAGAGTCCCCCGCTTTTTGTCCGTTGACATACGCCTCATAATGACCCAGTCCGGAGATGAAAAGAGTGGCCGACTGCAGTTCCTTCACAACAGTAAAAGTTTTCCTGAATTGCGGGATCACCGGACGTTGCACAGCTTTTTTCCCAAGGTTGTCGCCCGAGCCGTGTATTCCCGGCACAAGTATCAGAGACGGATCCAGTACCTCATACGAAATCCAACATGCTCCCTGCCAGTCCTTTTCAGAAAACAATCCGGTCTGCCACCAGTTTATTTCACTCCAGGGAGATTCGCGGCCATTTTCATCCCAGATCTTAACTTTCCAGAAATACCGTTTACCCGGTTTTAATTTGCTACCTTCATATTGTACATTAATGGATTGCCCTGAGTCGATTTTACCCGAATCCCAAATAGTTCCATTGTCTCCTTCCACCTCATCAGGATTTTCAGTCACTACTACCCGGTAAGCTGATTGCAGGATATTTCTTTCCGATGACTTAATCTTCCATCCAAGCGAAGGAGCAGGTGAGTCAACCGCCATCGGGTTTTCCCTGAAGTTACAGGTTAAAGAATCAACGGTCAGGTCAACTTCCTTCGTGCAGGATAATATTACTGAGACTGCAAGCAATATTAAAAATAAATAAAAATTCTTTTGTCTCATGATTAAAATTATTAATTTTTCAAAGGTACGGCAATGTTATAAGAATTTTCATCTGAATCTGATACAGGGCGCGCTGCAAGAAACAAAACTCGTGGAAATCCCTTCTCAAGGTAAATCTTGGGCATTTCCAGTCTTGAATATTTTTTTTCCGCACCATCATTCCAAATAATAGTCCGATCCTCAACAAATGAATTAGCAGAAGGTGTCCAGTTCACTCCGTCAGATGATTCCAGCAAATAAAGAATTTTGCCATATTCTGTAAGATAAGGAGCATCATGATCTTTTACAATAGCATAAAAACGATCCTCGTAGTACCACTCTTCATGATCATCAATATGAAAGTTAAAATGCCTCCCCGGGAAAAGCTTATTTTTATCGACAAGTGGTGTATTTACTTTTGTAAACGGGCCAAGCGGATTATTACTTACTGACGGATAATGGTACACTCCGCCACCAAATCTGCCTACTCCCTGTTTTTGCGTTTTATAATATAAAAATACTTTTTCATCAGGGGTCACCATGGCGCACGGTGTCGCCACTATTCCGGATCCATATTCCGGGACATCCAATAATGGTTTTTCAAAACGCTTCCACGGGCCGGAAGGATGATCGGCAACGGCCACACCGACACGCTGATTCATCCGGTATCTCCATCTCTTACTACTCTTATTATCAAAGGATCTTTCAGGAGTCCAGTCAGGCCCGCTGCTACCGGTATAATAAATATAGTACTTTCCTCTATATGAAACAATGCTTGGGTTATGGGTCATGTGTCCGTCCCAATATTCTTCTCCACGCGGAGGAAGGGCAATGCCTTTGTAAGAATAAGGGCCCTCCGGCTTTGGTGCGGTTGCATATCCGATCATAGAATGGGTGACCCATGCATCAAATCCGAGATCTTCAGGCCAATGAGAAAAAAATAAATGATAGGTTCCATCTTCTGTTGATACCATATCAGCTCCCCAGACCATGTAGTCATCCAGCCTAAAAATAAATGATCTTTCAAAGGTATCCGGAATCAACTTTTGAAAATCAAGACTGCCTGATTTATCATTTAACTTTTTATCGTAAGAATTTTGGTCAAAGGGTATGGCAATGTTTCCGCTTATATTTTCATCTTTTATGGCTACATAGAGGCAAACAGGCTTCCCTCTCTCATCGGTAAACACAAAAGGCCGTTCAACACGGTCAGGTTTCCAGATAGTACCATCTTTCATCCAGACCTCCTTTTTCGAAAAGACATGCTCATGGATTTCCCAATCAGATCCATTTTCGGATGAAAACAAGGCCAGATCGGGTTTACCCATGACATGACAGGTCATAAAATATTTTTGTTTCTGATGATCATACCAGATTCCTGCATCCTCAGTCTGTTCCTTATTGTACACAGGATCTTCCTCAAATATGAAAGGTCCCTCCGGGTTCTTGGAATGACCCACTAATTGTATCCGGAACCAGCTGTCCCGTCCAACTTCATCTCCTTTCATAATCATTACGAATTTACCGTCCACATAAGTTACGGCCGGATTGACAGCTATATTTTTAAAAAGTTTATTATCAGGCTCTACTACCGGCATTTCAGCCCGTTTAAATGGCCCGGAAGGATCAGTGGCCACTGCTACGCCAATCCGCTGACTGTTCCTTACTAATTCCCGGTTTTTATTCAACCACTCTGCTGTGGGATAATGCTTTCCCTGAACAACTTCATACTTTCCCCTAAGGTCATTGGAAATGTAATAAAGGCATATTTTTCCATCGGCTACACAGATGGCAGGATTATGCGAATTGACCACATCCCAGCCTTTCTCATTCCTGCTTTTCAGAACAATATTTACAAATTTAAAAGGACCCTCAGGTTTATCTGCTACGGCATGTGCAATCTCACAATCGGTCATCCACGCCTGAAATCCCTGTTCTTTAGGCCAGCGGGCATAATAGCCATGGTATTTACCATCGCTCCATTTCATCACCGCCATCCCCCAGATATAGTATCCCGGATCGACGAGGACATGAGCATTTCGTTTTTCGTTAAAAAAATCAGTTTTTACCGTGGAGGGCACTTTTTCAAATTTCCACCAGACCGAATCCGCATTTGGAGATTCCCGGGCATAATGAGCCAAAATAATAAAGAAAGCTAAAAATATAAGAATAAGTGTTTTTTTCAAAAATTCAATTATTTCGTTCATGATCGAATATTTTATAGAAATTTAAAACTTTTTCGTTTATACATAAAAAAATTACTTATTTCGAATCCCAGAATGAGCCCTCTTCTTTAATTTGTTTCTCAAATGCTTCCAGATCCGTCAACAGCTCAGAAACCTTTCCGGGCTGCTGTTCAGCTACATTAATCCTTTCTCCCAGGTCTTCCTCAACCTGAAACAACAATGGAGTTTCCCTGGATGCCGTAAAACCGTAATTATTTTTTGTCTGAGAACCTATGCGAACATGTAATTTCCAGGGTCCTTTTCGAATTGCCGAAGGTTGGTTGTCGGAATAAGAATAAAAAAAATTAAATTCATCCGGCTTATTGTTATACTTTTCAGGCATCAGCAACGAACGAATATCGCGCCCGTCAATAGTTCTGTCCTTAGGCAGTTCCACACCTGCTATTGCAAAAATGGTGGGTACAATATCTAAAGTACTAACCGGAGTTTGTTCGTTCCTGTTTCCTTTGATCTCTGACGGCCAACTGATAATTCCGGCCACACGATGTCCTCCTTCCCATGTCGAGCCCTTGCCGTCACGAAACGGAGTGGCATACCCCACCTTTAAACGTGTATCCCCGTATTTAGTATCAGACTGGTCGCGAAAAACTATCCATGGACCGTTATCTGACGAAAATATAACAATCGTATTATCCCATACTCCGGCATCCTTTAATGTCCGGCATATCTCACCAATTGCAGCATCAAGCTCTTCCATTACGTCACCAAGGACTCCCCTGCGCGATATACCCTTGAATTCATCACTGGCAAAAAGTCCCAGATGTGGCATATTATAAGGAATATATGCAAAAAAAGGACTCTTTTTATTTCGTTTAATAAAGTCGATAGCTGCCTCTGTACATACACCGGTCAAAGATTCCGATGCTTCTGCATCAGAAGGCAGATCTTTAGCTAATAAATCATATCCCGGTATTGGATTTTTACCTTTTGGGTCACTTTTCAACAGCATGGCAGTGTTATAGTCATGTGATACATTTGTTCCAACCCATTCGTCGAAACCATGTGCCAAAGGCAATGTTTTCTGTGAAAACTGATTGTTCTCGTTAGGTGAGCCCAGGTGCCACTTACCGAATATCCCGGTTTTATAACCAACTGATTTGAGTCCTTCGGCAAGAGTTAATTCTTTTTCATGAATATGTCTCTCTGCATCAGGCCCAATTACCCATGAGCCCAGTCCGGAGCGCCCGGGATACCGCCCCGTCATCAGGGAATAACGCGATGCAGAACATGCAGCAGTGGCCACGTAGAACTGAGTGAAGTTAATGCCACTATCTTTTAATTTCGTGATATTAGGTGTTTTTATAGTGGGATTACCGTTATGGGCATAGTCTCCATATCCGCTGTCATCAAGAAAAAACAACACCACATTGGGTTTTTTATTCGCGGGCTGCTTAAAACTTATAGTTAATCCTGCTCCGGATACCAGAAACAATATGATAATACCGGAAAATTTAATTATTGTTCGTTTCATTGATTGTTATTTTATTTGTCCTAAAATGCAAAGAAATTAATTCATCAAACTGGTCCTTACCCTGGTTTAACCAATAAGCTGCTTTCGGCCGGGTAATATTTTCATGACTGAACATTGAGAGAATATTTTCCAGTTTTTCCGCAGCCAGGAAAAAAGGAATTGTGTCCTTGTCCCGCCGGCCGCATCCAGATAAAAACAGATCAGTTAAAACATACCTTACC
>CAZIOB010000033.1:0-8491 GCA_964540755.1 uncultured Prolixibacteraceae bacterium
ACAACAGGGTCTTTACTGCTTCCCCATCCGGTTATCAAAAAAACTATAACTGCTACCTTTACAGTTATTATCACCGGCAAAAAAATTCTCCATCCATTTTTTCTCGTCATACTCTGTAGTTTTTAAAAGTGCAAAATTACATTTTTATGTCTTTCCCTATTTCCCTGATTTCAGAGAACTATATATTTTTAACGATAAAAATTTCAGACTATTTTTTCGGTTAAAATATTAACTTCGTCTTCAGAATAAACAACTTTTGGTACTCCCTGCTGTCTGGAAAGGACGCGAAACGCCTTTTCAGACCAGGCTCAAAAATAATTTTAAAATTTTAGACACATGCATAAAAATCTTATTTTATTATTACTGGCAGTAGGTCTTTCATTCTTTTCACCTGCAGGAGAATCATTAGATTACTTTTTACCCGCAGATATCAAATATAACCCTGAAATTCCAACCCCGGAACAATTTTTTAATCACACTGTGGGTGAATGGCATTTGACACACGATCAGATAATTTATTATTTAAAAGAAATATCCAAAATTTCAGATCGTGCTATCATTCAGGAATATGCCCGGTCACATGAAAACCGCCCTTTAATCCATATTATTTTCACTTCAAAAGAAAATCACAAGAAACTGGAAGAACTAAAAAATTTACATTTAAGATTATCAGACCCGTCTGAAAATATAACTCCGGAAGAGGTTCCTCTGGTTGTAAATTTAGCTTACGGAGTACACGGCAATGAATCGAGTGCCACCAACTGCTCGGTTATAACTGCTTATTATCTTGCTGCTGCACAAGGAGAAGAAATCAACCGCCTTCTCGAAAATACAATTATACTTATAGATCCCTGCCTTAATCCTGACGGATTTACCCGCCACAGCACATGGGCTAATATGCACCAAAGTAAGACAGGTATACCTGATTCCGACTCGCGTCAATTTCATGAAGTATGGCCGGGTGGGCGGACAAACCATTACTGGTTCGATTTAAACCGTGATTACCTGCTGTTGGTAAATCCGGAAAGTATTGGTCGTGTAGCAAAATTCCACGAATGGAAACCCAACATTTACACCGACCATCATGAAATGGGAGCAGATAATACCTTTTTCTTTCAACCCGGTGTTCCCACCAGGAATAATCCGCTGACTCCCGATGGAAATTACAGGCTGACAAATAAAATCGCTCAGTACCATGCTCAATTCCTCGATAAAACAGGCTCCCTCTATTTTACCGAAGAAAATTTTGATGATTATTATCTGGGAAAAGGCTCTTCTTATCCCGATATAAACGGGAGTATAGGAATACTCTTTGAGCAGGCGGGATACAGGGGACGCATAAGAGAAACGGACAACGGGATAAGAAAACTGGCCTTTGGAATTAAAAATCAGTTTACTGTTACCCTTTCAACTCTGGAGGCAGCCCTGAACATGAAAAATGAATTACTGAAGTTTCAAAAAAATTTCTATAAAGAAGCATTAAATTTGGCTGAGGATGATGAAACAGTTGCTTATGTATTTGGCAGTGAATATGATATGGGAAAAACACAATTATTTATTCACCTACTTAATCAGCATCAGATAAAAGTATATGAAAATCAGAAAATTATAACTTCAAACGATAAAAAATTCAAACCTTTTACCAGCTATATAGTACCTGTAAGGCAACCGCAATACAGGCTCATTAAAAGTCTGTTCGAAGAAGCTACCTCCTTTTCTGACAGTACTTTTTATGATGTGTCTACCTGGACTATGCCATATTCATTTAACCTCCCTTACATAAAGATAAATTCATTGAAAAACCTTCTTCACTCAGAAAATCCGGTTAAAATGAAACCTTTAAAAGGTGAAATTATCGGAGGAAAAAGTGAGCTGGCTTATTTATTCAGATGGAACGAATATTCTGCTCCTAAAGCACTTTACGCCATACAGGAATCAGGATTAATAACAAAAATATGTACAGATGAATGCAGCTTTATAATAGACGGGAAGAAAGAACACTTTACATACGGCACTATTATGGTGCCTGTAAATGGTCAGCCAATAGACGAGGATCAGATATACAAATTATTTTCAGATATAGCTGCAAAAACCGGCATCGACATTTATGGAATGGGAACCGGACTGTCACCTGCTGGTATCGATCTGGGAAGCAATAACTTTGTAACCCTGAGAAAACCTGAAATATTAATGTTCACAGGAAGAAGCACCGGCAGTTCAGATGCAGGCGAGATATGGCATCTATTCGATCAGCGCATGAATATACCTCTTTGTCTTGCTGATATCAGTTATGCAGGTTCAATAGACATGAACAGGTACAATACCATTATACTTCCCGGTGGTTCTCTGGGCGAACTCAATAGTTACGAAACAAATAAAATCAAAGAATGGACTAAACAGGGAGGTATATTAATAGCTGTTAAGGAAGCTGCCGCCTGGGCAGCAAGGAATGACATAGGGAAAACCAAATTCCGAAAGGCAGTGCAGCCTGACTCTGCCTTGCAGATAAGTTACGCCGATAGGAAAAAGCAATACAGTCTGAATGCAATCAGCGGTGTGATTTTAAAAACTGAAACAGATATTACTCATCCTCTTTGCTACGGATATATTCGAAAAAATTTGCCTGTATTTAAAAGAGGCTCATCGGTTGCAGAGTCTTTAAATATTGATTATTCCGAACCGGTAAGATATACCAAAGAACCTTTTTTGAGCGGTTTTATCTCAGAAAAGAATCTGGAAAGAATAAAGAATACTCCTGTTATTTCTGTGCAGTCAATAGGTAAAGGTAAGCTTATAAGCTACCATGAAAGTATGACTTTCAGGGGGATTTGGTTAGGTACCAATAAATTATTCCTTAATTCAGTATTTTTTGGAGATGTGATAAGGTAATATTCTAAAATTCATAATAGACTCCCGTATAAACTCCTATCCGGTAAGGGCGAAAGTCAACATCAGGATTATTGTTAATCGAATTCAGGTAATAATTAACTCTCGGTTCCAGAGCCAGGGAAATATGCTCAGTCAATGGATAGTCCAGCCCCAAGCCTAGCGTACCTGAAATATTCATAGTGGAAATATCACGTGTTTTACCTATTTTTTGCTTTCCGTATTCATTATTTAAAAACGCATCGTTACCAACTATCATGCCGGCACTCACTCCTCCCACAAGTTCGATATCCAACTTTGAGTTGATTATAAGATAGCGCAGTAATAAAGGTATTTCAATAAAATCGAAGGCCTGAGAAAATTCGCCCCTTGTAAGTAATGCATTAGGATTGCTGACGGTTCTTTCAAATGTGCCGGCAATTTCGGCACCTTCGGGTATCTTCTCAAGCTCTATTATACCGGCTATGCCTTTCATGGCTATCCTGTTACCTTGAACATCTACTTCAGGATTAAAATAAAGTTTTTCGGTAGAAAGTTCCGGAATTTCATTGTCATAATTACTTGCAAATAATTGAGATGTACTCTCAGATTTTTGCACATTTCTGGCATAATATACTCCACTTTCAACACTCCATTTCCTGCCGGTCTTATATTGTACTGAAACACCTCCGCAGACATTACCGTTTATTTGGGAAGAGGGGTAAGTCATGTTACTTGCATAAACGGGATCATGATTTGAAGAATAAGAAGAATATCCAGGGGAAACTTCTATCCCCATCTTCCATTCCTTTTTCGATTTTAATTCTTTATAAACAGGAATATCATTTACAGCTACCATTTCTCTTTTCTGAACCTGATCAGGACTTGATGTCCTTGTACCATCCGTCTTCCCTGCAAGCGCTAACGGATAGTCCTCTTGCAATGAGGTTCTCCTGATATTTCTAATCTTTTCCATCGCTATCCGCCGTTTAGTATCAATACCTGTTTCCCCACTTACGGCCTCGCTATAATCACTTATTATAATACGTTGTATCCCTGATCCTTGTCCTCCCCCAGCTTCACCCGACGTACCGGAAAAGAATTTTTTACCACTTATTGCGGCTGTAGACAGGGATTCGGATTTTTCCACTACTGACTCAGTATCTTTAGAAGCAGCAAGATTCTTACCGGCATATTTATCAGCAGAAATATTCTTTTCTTCCTGTTTAATATTTTCTATTTCTGCAGTTTCAGGTATTCTCTCATATGATAAAATATCGAAATACCAGCCTGAAATCAATGCCAGTACTAAAATAGCAGCAACTGCAGTCCACCGGTAAATGGCCGTTCGCATTTTCCTGCGCCTTAAAATAAGCTGATCTTGTATATTATTCCATATATCAGATGGGGGCTCTTCCGTTAATCCGGACAGCTTATTGCGAAATAGATCATCTATTTTTACTTTATTATTCATCATGCAGGGTTATTTTATTTGATTTAACATCCCTGTAAAGATCCTGCACTTTACGTTTTAATATTTCTCTCGCCCTGGCAAGATTTGATTTTGATGTCCCTACAGAAATATTCATTATCTTGCTTATTTCCTGATGGCTCATACCTTCCATGACAAACAAATTAAAAACCATGCGGTAACGTGGGGACAATTGCTGAATCAAATCAAGCAATTGTTTGGCATTCAGTTTTGCAATGACATCCTCATATAAATAAGGTAAATCATACTTTTCAATATCTTCTACCGGCATTAAAACATTATGCTTCCGGTATTTACCAAGCGAAACATTCACCATAATGCGCCTCATCCAACCCTCGAAAGAACCTTCAAACCTGAACTTTTTAATATTTGAAAAAACTTTAATAAATCCATCCTGTAAATTATCTTCAGCCTCGCTCCTATCCCTTGCATAGCGTAAACATATCCCAAACATTTTCGAAGCAAACATCCGGTATAATTTTTCCTGCGCACGCGTATCACCCGAGGAACATTTATTTATAATATCTTTTAAATCTTCCAAACTAAAGCTGCAATTGTTCCTTCAAAAGTAAAGATAAATTATTCTTTATTTGTAATGAGATGAAATAATGATACATAAGGTTGCGTTAAAAAAGAAAAAATATCACGCAACCTTTTTAAAGGGAATTCCGTCTTAGCTAGAAAGCTATATACCAAAAATAATATGAAGGACATGAAAACAAAATCTGTTTTATTTATTATTACTGCAATATGCATTTTCATGGCAGGATGCGATCTAACCGGCAATTCCGGCGATGATGAAATATCGGTCACTGAAAAAACAGCCCGCCTCATTAAAGCCGAAAACGATTTTGGTTTTGAACTATTTCAAAATATATATGACTACGAAACTGAATACCCAAATATCATGGTTTCCCCGCTGAGTGTCAGCCTTGCGCTTGCCATGACTTACAACGGAGCAAATGGCCAAACAAAAACTGACATGGAAAAGACTCTGAAAGTTCATGGATTAACACCGGAAGATATCAATGCTTCATACCATGATCTTGTTGAAGCACTTAAATCGTTAGAACCGAAAGTACAACTCGAAATTGCCAATGCTATATTTTACCGCGAAGATTTTAATGTGAAAAATGACTTCATTACAATAAACCAACATTATTACAACGCTGAAGTCACTCCTCTTGACTTCGGTGCGGAGGAGGCAGCGCTTGATACAATAAACGGATGGGTGGCAGATCATACCAATCAAAAAATTAAGACCATTCTGGACAGGATAACGCGGGACCATGTAATGTTTTTACTTAATGCAATATATTTTAAAGATATATGGCAGAAAAAATTTAATGAAGAAAGTACCGAAAAACTGCCTTTCTACCTTGAAAACGGTAATATTATCCAGACTGAAACTATGCAAAAACTTGATACTCTTCCCTATATGTCAAATGATCTGTTTAGTGCAATACAGCTTTCATATAGACAGGATAACTATAATATGTATATCATCCTTCCTGAGGTAGAAAGAACTTTGGAAGATATCATAGATGAACTAAACGATAATAACTGGAACACATGGATGGACAGTTTTCAAGAAAAAGAAAGCGTTGATATAAAACTTCCAAGATTTAAATATAAGTATGAAATAAAACTCAATGATGTACTTTCTGAAATGGGCATGGAAATCGCTTTTACGAATGGAGCCGATTTTACCGGAATAAATCCTGAAGGAGGATTGCGCATTGATTATGTAAAGCATAAATCTTTCATTGAAGTGAATGAAGAAGGAACTGAAGCCGCTGCCGTTACAATAGTGGCAATTGAACGTTCTTCCGTCGGCCCCGAAAAGGTTTACTTCCATGTTAACCGGCCCTTTATGTATGTGATAACGGAGAAGGATACCGGTGCTATATTGTTTATGGGCACGGTAAAAATTCCGGACAGGGAACAGTAAGCTCCGGAATTAATAATTTTTGTTTAATAGAGATGTTCATTTATTAATTCATGCATTAAGTCAAGAAAAAAAGGACTCATACTGGAACACTTTTTGAGATAATTACCCGGAAAAGACATGAAACATACAATATTATATATATTATTTTTTGCTGTCATATTAGCCGGTTGCCGTAAGAACGAAGAAATTGTCTTCCGGGAAACAGGCATAGTCAAAGATTTTGCAGGTGCCGGAAACTGTGGATTTGTAATTGAACTCGACAACGATAAACAAATTCAGCCGCTATATTATCCGGATGAATTTTCTTTTGCTCAGGGACAAAGGGTACTTGTGGAATATACAGAACTTCCCGATGTAATCCCGACATGCGATTGCGGAGTTGCTGCTGACATATCTTACATTGAAGAATTAAGTTGCACACCATACATCGATCTCTATTCTAATAATTATGACAGTCTCAAAACAGATCCTGTCTATATTAAAGAAGCTTATATCAATGGTAACTCACTTCATCTTAAAATTTCTTATGGAGGGGGATGTCGTGACCATTATATCGATCTGGCGCGAATACATGAAGAAAATTCAGGGTCAAATGATATTCCATTATTGGAAATCAGACATGATGCCAACGGTGATTTATGTGAAGCATTTATAACAAAAGTAATTTGCTTTGATGTTTCTCCCCTCATAATTGAGGGAATCAATGAATTCAGGCTTTTTGCCAATTCAGAAGGAGAAGAGAATTTCAACGAAATCTTTGAATTTTAATATATATCCCGGAACTAAGGTTTTTTTGCTGCAATGTTAGTTCTTTTAAAGCCGGCTGTCCATTTGACAGCCGGTATTTTTAATCCGTTACATAAATGCGACGGTAAAGGATATAGATTCTTTCTCTAAAAAATACTATAAGAAAGTCCTAAAGCAAAACCCAAAGTCGATTTGCCATATGTTTCTTTATACGAGCCAATATGGGGATCGTTAAAAGTAACAGTCTGATCTTGGTAAAAAGAATTAATAACCCCTGCATCAAGTATCAAAGCATCAGTTATTTTATATTCGATACCACCACCTAAATTAATTGAAGGAAGATTATAATCAAAATCACTCTGATAGCTTTCGGCAACACCCAGATTACTGTAAAGTCCGCCGACACTAAAAGCAAATTTATTAGTTACATTAAACTGCAGTCCAAGTCCCAGCTCCATTCCGTTATTCTCAATTTCCCGGGTACGGATTTGAGATGGATCCTCATCCTGCCAAATTGCTAAATCTCTTATATTGTATCCCCAGTCAACACCTTTGTCAAAAAATATAGTGTATGAAAGTTGAGCCTCAAGCAACCCCTTATTATAACCCACACCAACACCCAATATTGCAGGAATATCGTTGCGGGACGATTTACCATCGGGGAATAAACCCAGATCATCCACTTTTGTGTCGTTTGTAAGTTCCAGTTTGGTTTTCATTTCATATTTCAGGGCTATATTCAGATTATCAGTGGGAGAAATATTAATTCCAATCATTGGAGTAAAACCATTGCCTGTTTGTTGGGTCTCGACCTCTTTATCCTCTAGTTGGTTAGCGGTATTATTCAGCGTTGAAGCAGTAGCATCTAACTGATCAGCAGTGGTATATAATTCATCTGCCTCACTATTAAGAGAAGTTGCAACCTGGGAAAAAGCTCCTGCGGCAACAGCATTTGTATAACCTGTGGGATCAACCCCGAATTGCTGTAAGGCTCCTATTAATTGTGGATCCGTGAGAGGATCGTTAGGATTGATCAATCCTCCCTCAATTGCAGCCGTAAGCTGACCAGATAACATACTTGCAGTGCTGGCGGCTGCCTCATACTGAACAGCACCGGCGGCAGCCTGGTCTGCCACCCCTGAAACAACATCAGCAGCCTGCGGTAACCAGACCGGAGCGCTAACCGGTTCTCCGTCTACTACCAGTTGAATATTTTGAATACTACCTGTATAAACATTTTTTGCCGGCAGATATCTCAAACCGCCATAAACCGACAATATATCATTCATTTTATAAGTGGCTCCGAGTTGTAACCCCCAAAATACCGAACTTCCCTCAAAAGATAAATTTGATTGGTAGCCCGTAACACCCAATGCCGGACTTATTTGCGACAAACCTGATAAAGCAGGAACCACTTTTGTTATTGGAATCTCAAA
>CAZIOB010000034.1:0-50327 GCA_964540755.1 uncultured Prolixibacteraceae bacterium
TAATGATCCGTCAGGGATTGAACTGACCGGTATTTCAGAGGAAGAATTTAAGGAAGTCGCAAATGCCAGAGGGGTTTCAGGTGGCATACTTATCTCAGATGAAAAAGTAAATGGTCTGAATAGTATTAAATTCAGTGCATTCAGTGACGGCTCCTCTCCACGCAAGGGATCGTGGATAAAAATGGAAAAGAGATTTGACAATCTGAATATAGAGCAAAATAAGGGTATAGGTGTATGGATAAAAGGTGATAATAAAGGAGAGATGTTAAATATCAGATTAAAAAGTCCTTCGCATATAAGCGACGGATTTAAGCATCACTTTATAAAAATAGATTTCAGCGGCTGGAAATATTTTGAGCTGGTGGAGAGTGAATCAACTGAATATAGTGACTATATATGGCCCGATTCAATATTTTATGTATATGCCACATACCGCCAGAATATTCTTTTTTCAAATGTTGAGGAACTTTCGTTCTGGTTTAATGATTTGCCGGAAAATGAAGAGGTTTCCTGTTTAATTAGTCCGGTAAGGGCGCTGCCACTTGTGACGGCCACTATAGAAAATCCTTCTGTTAGTATAAATGCTGACAAGATTGTTTTTCCGGTCAGAATGGAGTCAGGAATGTATCTTGAATTTGAATCTGTTGATGAATGTAAGTTATACGGACCGGATGGTGAGTTCATTAAAGATGTTCCTGTTGAAGGAAATGTGCCTGTTATTTCTCATGGCAGGAATAATGTTTCTTTCAGTTTTGATGAAAATGGACAGGTCAGTCCCAGATTGCGCGTCACCGTGATGGTTGAGGGGGATCCATTATAACCATTCCGTTGAATTTTTTGTAATTTTGTAACATATTATTTAAGATACATATCTAAGTTGGAGCCATATTGAAGAACTGTAACAGATATTTATTTTAGATTATTGCATATAAGCAATATTAGTAGAAATAATATTTATAGCTTCGAAATTATGTCCAATATTGGATTATTTTTTCTAAAATTATTATTTTTAAGGTTTTGATATCAACTAAATTAAATAATTTATTATGACACAAAGAAGGGATTTTATTAAGAAAAGCCTGGTGGGCACTGCCGGGATTGCCATTGGCGGCATGGGTTTTAGTGCTAAATCTTATGGATCAATAATGGGTTCAAATGACAGAATTACAATGGCTGTAATCGGAATTCGGGGTCAGGGTAACGGCCATATAGGAAAATGGTGCTCTCTGAAAGATAACAGGAATGTGTTTTTAAAGACGATTTGCGATGTTGATGAGACTCTCTTTCCTGAGCGTGTTAAAAAAGTTGAGGATGCTATAGGGACCAGACCTGTTATAGTGTGGGACATGAGGGAAGTTTTTGATGATAATGACATTGATGCTGTTTCAATTGCCACTCCTAACCACTGGCATGCGCTTGCAACAGTCTGGGCTTGTCAGGCCGGTAAACATGTTTACGTTGAAAAACCCTGCAGTCATAATGTATTTGAGGGAAGAAAGATGATTGAGGCTGCCAGAAAATATAACAGGCGCGTGCAGGTGGGATTCCAGAATCGTTCGATAAGAAATGTTATGGCAGCAATGAAGTTTCTGCATGACGGGGGAATTGGCGATGTTTACATGGCTAAGGGCCTTTGTTATAAACCCCGTGATTCATTTGGCATCGCTCCCGACAGTATGCCTCCTGAATCACTGCATTATGATATGTGGCTGGGGCCCGCTAAATGGCGTCCTTACAATGAAAAGAAAGGCCATTATAACTGGCACTGGCATTGGGATACAGGCAATGGTGACACAGGGAATCAGGGGCCTCATCAGTTTGATATAGCACGTTGGGGACTTAATAAGAAGGAACATCCTGTGACTGTTTTCTCTGCAGGGGGGATTTACGGAATAAGTCCGAAGGAGTGTTCACAGGAAACTCCTAATACCCAAACTTCACTGTTTACGTATGAAGATGGAAAGATACTTGAGTTTGAAACCCGCGGCCGTTATACCAATGCAGAATCAAGTCTGGATATAAGGATTGGCAACATGTTCTATGGAACAGAAGGGTACCTTGAATTAAACGGCAGTACATGGAAAGCTTTCCGGAGAAGGGAAAATGAACCATTTGCCCAATCAGGTGAATCTATGGATGAACCTGTTGATCCTACCTATCTTGCTGCCCCCGGCGGAGCTGAGCATTACGCTAATTTTATCGATGCAGTCCGTTCAGGAAGTGATTATGACCTGCATTGTGATATAAGAGAGGGATTTTATTCCACAGCCCTGCCATTGCTGGCAAATATTTCATACCTGCTTAAAAGGGAGCTTGAGTTTAAAGATGAGTACGAAAAATTTGCCAATGATCCTGAAGCTGATATGATGCTGACCCGCGATTACAGGGACCCCTATGTAGTTCCTGAAAACGTATAATCAGAGTCCGTATATAAAGTTTGCTGCCTGTGTTATGTTTGCCCTTAAAATGGTCATTTACAATTAGTAAATTCACATTTTCCGGTCTGCGCAAGCTTTGTAAGCGAATTTTCTAATCCAGACTCTTTACTTTACGGACACTAATTAATAAATAATAAATTGGCTCTTGGAAATTTTTTCCCAAGAGCCGATTTATTATACTCCTCTGGCATTTCTAACCAATTGCTCTTTATCTGAAAAATCATTCTTAGGTGTATGATTTTCCAGGGGGACTATTTTTTCATTAATAGCATCAATAATCCATTCCGGCTGTGGAAAGAAATAATCTTCCAGTTCATGAGCCGGTGTTATCCAGTTTCGTGACCCTACAACCACAGGAGGTGCATCCAGATAATCAAATACCAGTTCAGTGATGTTTGATGCCAGGTCACGCATAAAGGAATTTCTGGCCGTAGCATCTCCCGAGATAACTATTCTGCCTGTTTTTTTGACTGAGTCAATTACCTTTTCATAATTAAATGGCACCAGGGAACGGGCATCTATAACTTCAGCAGAGAAATTATATTTTTCTTCAAGCATTTTTGCTGCATCCAGAACCCGGTATAGAGTTGCACCTATTGATAAGATAGTGATATCAGTACCTTCCTTTTTAATATCCGGTTCTCCAAGAGGAATTTCATAATACCCTTCCGGAACGCCTCCTTCGTGGAACATTTCACCTATATCGTAAATGCGCTGGCTTTCAAAGAAAATAACCGGATCAGTACCCTGCAGGGCAGCATTCATTAATCCTTTGGCATCATAAGGTGTTGCAGGAAACACAACCTTCAGTCCCGGAATATGTGCCGGAAGAGCAGTCCAGTCCTGAGAATGCTGAGCGCCGTATTTTGAACCTACGGAGACCCTCAGTACCACAGGCATTTTAAGGACATTGCCGCTCATCGCCTGCCATTTTGGTAACTGGTTGAATACTTCATCGCCTGAACGTCCGAGAAAATCGCAATACATGATTTCCGGAATTGCCCGTCCGCCACACATAGCATACCCAATGGCCACGCCGACTATAGCTCCTTCACTTATCGGAGAGTTAAACAACCTGTGATAGGGTAATGCCTCAGTCAGTCCACGATAAACGGCAAATGCTCCTCCCCAGTCACGATTCTCTTCGCCATAAGCAATAAGTGTCGGATCTTTATAGAAGCGGTCAATAACTGCCTCAAATATTCCGTCTCGCAAAGCATATGTTTTAATCTTTGAAAATGGGTTTCCGTTTTCATCAAACATGAACCGCTCCTTTTTGCTGATCTGCTGAACCCGGGGATTATCTTCCATAGGATGGTTAACTTCCGGTTCCCGGTCTTCCATTTTGTCAACCGACTGATTACTGAACATCATATCTCCAATAAGGTTGGGATACTTATTCATATCCATATGTGGTGAAACTTCATCATCAATAGCGAGTTTCATAGTATTGGTAATCAGTGTTGTAACCTCTGATTTTATTTCATTAAGCTCTTCTTCCGTAGCAATACCTGCTTTAACAAGCTCATTACCAAACCATACTATAGAATCCTGTTCTTCCCATGCTTCAATTTCTTCCTTTGTACGGTAGGAGGAGGCGTCCGACGGTGAATGGCCGCTAAATCGGTAAGTCAGTACATCAAGTAACACAGGACCTCGTTTTTCTTCAATAATTTTCTTTTTCCTGCGGTAAGCGTCAATAACGGCAAGGGGATTATAACCATCTACTCTTTCCGCGTGCATTTGATCGGCATTCAATCCTGCACCGATTCTTGCGGCAATATCATACCCCATAGTTTCTCCGCATGTCTGGCCGCCCATACCATACTGATTGTTTACTATATTAACAATGAGAGGCAATCCGCCTTTCATGTCTCCTTCCCATAATTCTGTAAACTGAGCCATCGTGGCAAATGAAAGTCCCTCCCAGACAGGACCGCATGCCATTGAGGCATCTCCGATATTGGCAACAACAATACCTTTTTTACGGTTCACCTTTTTGAATAGTGCAGCTCCGACGGCAATGTCTCCTGATCCGCCCACTATGGCATTGTTGGGATATACTCCGAAAGGAGTGAAAAACGCATGCATGGATCCGCCAAGGCCTTTGTTGAATCCCGTTTCACGGGCAAATATTTCTGAAAGAGTTCCATATATAAGAAATTTAACTGCCAGTTCCTTAATAGTGCCTTTGTGTCCTTTTTTAACCGGTGCCAGGGTTTGTCCGTCAAAATGGCTCTCCATGATTTTTTTAAGGGTTTTTTCATCCAGCTTATCTATTGCTGATAAACCTTTTGCAAGAATTTCACCATGACTGCGGTGAGAACCCAGGATAAAGTCGTCTGTATCCAAAGTATATGCCATGCCTACAGCAGCTGCTTCCTGGCCGATGGAAAGATGGGCAGGCCCGGGATGGTTATAAAGTATGCCATTATATTCTCCCCTTGTTTTTATGAGGTTAAGCATGGTCTCAAACTCACGTATGACAACCATGTCATGAAAAATTTTGATAAATTCTTTCTTTGAAAAGTTTTTCTTTTCCTCTTCAATAGTTTTATTATATTGATTTACAGGGATAGACTGAAATTTGATCTTCCCCGGTTTTCGAACCTCAGATGGATTTATGAATTGAGTTTTTGGCATTGCTTAAAAATTTTAATGTTTAATATTTTAAATTACAGAGTGAGGTTTTCTATCTGGTTTTTGATTTCAGCTAAAAATCGGGTAGCTTCTCCGCCATCAAGAGCCTGGTGGTTATAGGTAAGTGAAAGGCCTATCATCGGGACGAACCCGTAAACCCCTTCTTCAAGTTCCTGTGGCCGCGGAACAATGTTGCAAACCCCCAGAATAGCTGTTTGCGGAAGATTTATTATGGGAGTGAACATTTCCACCCCGTAATTACCGAGATTTGACACTGTAAATGTAGCAGCTTCAGGACTGAGAAGATCAGGATTTATGTTGCCCTTCCGGCATTGGGCTGCCAGTTGCATAAGCTGGTAGGATAATCCGGAAATTGACAGGTCATCGGCATTTTTTAAAGCAGGAACCATCAGTCCGCGTTCAGTATCAACAGCGAGTCCCAGATGTACCTTTTTAAACCATTTCATGTTATCTCCCAGGTAGTGGGTATTCACAACCGGATATTTTTCCAGGGCTCTGATCACTGTATAGCAAACCAGATCATTGATAGTGATATTTTGAGATATAAATCCCTCTGCATAATCATTTTTATATTTCTTCCTTAACTTAAGCAGCTGTCTTGCATCAGCACTCAGATGATGTGTAAGTTGGGCTGATTTCTGAATTGACTGGAACATAGCTGAAGCGATCAGCTTTCGGATATTTGGGATAGACCTTATCTCAAAATCTTCTCCTGCCTTAAGAATTTCTGCACGGGGTTCTGACGGTCTTGCCGCGGCTTGCGTAACAGCTTCCGGCACAGGACGTGCTTCGGGAGCTGCTGCCGGTTTTTCTGTGACTTGTGAAGCTGCTTCTATATCACGGGCTATAATTCTTCCCCCTGGTCCTGATCCTTTTAATGATCCTATATCGACTCCCATTTTTTTAGCCATGTTCCTCGCAAGGGGGGATATCCTGATATGTCCTTCCGATGTTGAACTGTTAACATCAAATTCAATAACCTTGGCCGCTTCCTCACTGGTTTCTTCTTTAACCTCATTTTCTTCCGGCTCGCCCGGCTTCTCTTCGCCGGAAGTTTTTCCGCGGGGGTCAAATTCATCAAACGATTCTCCTTTGTTACCGATTACTGCAACATTGGTCAGTACCGGCACTTCGTCACCTTCTTCAAAAAAGATTGCCAATAGAGTGCCACTGTTTTTTGCCTCTTCTTCAAAAGAGGCTTTGTCAGTTTCGTATGAGAAAAGTATATCACCTTCTGCCACTTCTTCTCCAACCGATTTATACCATTGCCCCATAACGCAGGATTCAACTGACTGTCCCTGTCGGGGCATTAAAATTGGTATTGCCATATTTTATTGTTTTTTTGTTAAACTTGTAATTACAAATGTTGTTAGATTATATGTTTATCTTTAGTACCGGCGGCTATAATTAAATAAATACAATACAATTATGTCTGTTATTACTTTTATAATACGTCATCTATATTAATATATATGAAATTAATTTTAATTTTTTTAAAAAATATCAGCCGGTAAATTTAAAATTAATAACTTGTAAATACAAGTTGTATAAATATTATTTAAAAGTTTTTTAACTTTGGCGCACATGGAAAACTTGCCTCAATATCGTAAATTGTATGAACTCCTTCGTAAACAGATACTTGCTGGAATATACGAAGAGGGAAGCCTTATACCTTCTGAGAATAATTTATGTGTTATTCACGGTATGGCAAGGCCGACGGTCCGTCATGCCCTGGATTCCCTGGTAAAAGACGGACTTATAGTTAAAAAGCAGGGTAAAGGCAGTATCGTCAGAAAACCACCACAAAATATCGGGATATTATCAATTGCAGGAACAGCTTCTGCCATAGGGGAGCATTATCTGAAAACAGATATTATCCGGAAGCCCCGGGCTAAGAAATGGCCTGAAAATTTCGCTTTCGACCTTGATGAGAATGAGGTGAAAGCAGGATGTATCTATATGGAAAGGCTGCGTTTCGTAGAGAATAAACCTGTTTTTTATGATATCAACCATCTGCCAAATATTGACCTGCCGTATTTTACAAGAAGATCTTTCGAAAATAAATCGTTATTTGGAATATTGCAGAAGCATTATAATATTAAGATCATTGGCGGGGAACAAAAATTGAGGGCAATCATACCGGGAAAGAAAATCAGGGAAGTGCTAAAATTAAACAAGGGTAATCCCGTACTCCATATTGAAAGGAAGCTCTACACCGACAGGGAAGGTTATAATATTTACTCAACAATATATTTCAATTCTGAGAAGCATTTAATATATGGTGTCTTTTAAATATATTTTATATTTGGCCTCATTATTTCATACTATTAAAATTAATTATTTTCAAAGGTATAGTATGGAACTCGCATATATTTTAATAATCACCCTGGGTGTAAATATTTTAGATGTTCGTTTCATTTTTAGATTTACAGGTTATAAAAATATGCAGAATATCCGGTATAAAATATTTTTCCCGGTCCCGTCCTACTTAAGTCCGCCTGCAAGCATATAGTACATTTCATTCCATCGTAATTCCTTTCTGAAAGATTGAATCCTGGTGTCATTATCAATAACAACTAATTCAATTCCCGCCATTTCAGAGAAGTCTTCCAGGAATTCATTATTTATTGCCATGCTGAATGAAGTATGATGAGCCCCGCCTGCAAGTATCCATGCTGCCGCTCCTGTCTTCAGGTCCGGCCTTGGTATCCACAATGCCCTTGCTACCGGAAGCTTTGGAAATTCTGCGTCCGGCTTTACGACATCCACGTTGTTTACTATCATTCGAAAACGGTTTCCCATATCAATGATTGAAGCATTTACAGCAGGGCCTGCCGGCACGTTAAAAACCAGTCTTGCCGGATCCTCCTTACCCCCGATGCCAAGGGGATGAACTTCGATAGCGGGCTTATCCCCTGCAATTGACGGACAGATCTCGAGCATATGGGCGCCCAGTACTTTCATCCCTTTTTCAGGATTAAGGTCATAAGTATAGTCTTCCATAAAGGAAGTCCCCCCTTTCAGTCCCGTGCCCATAACTTTCATTGCCCTGACGAGGGCAGCATGTTTCCAGTCTCCTTCAGCCCCGAAACCATATCCCTGAGCCATTAATCGCTGCACTGCCATGCCGGGAAGCTGTTTCATTCCGTGAAGGTCCTCAAAGGTAGTGGTAAAAGCACTGAACCCGCCTTCTTCAAGGAATGCTTTTATCCCCAGTTCATATCTTGCCTGAACGCGCACGTTCCCATGCAGGAGGCCTCCTTTTTCAGCGCCTTTTCCTATATGGTATGTCTGGTTGTATTCATCAATGAGTTTATCTATATCTTTTTCTGTGACATTGTTAACTACCTTTACCAGGTCGCCGATGCCGTAACCGTTAACCGAAAAACCCAATTTTACCTGGGCTTCCACTTTGTCTCCTTCTGTGACTGCCACTTCACGCATGTTATCCCCAAAACGGGCTATCTTGCCTCTCTGCCAGTCATGCCATGCAAAAGCGGCGCGTGACCAGATGCCAATACTTTTTTGTATTTCTTCATCTTTCCAGTGGCCTGCGATCACCTTACGTTCTTTTCTGAGGCGGGTCAGCATAAATCCGTATTCCCGTCCGCCATGGGCTGACTGATGAAGATTCATATAATCCATGTCAATGTCGGCATAAGGAATATCCCTGTTAAATTGCGTATGTAAATGAAGCAAAGGTTTATTCAGAATTTTAAGTCCGCTTATCCACATCTTCGCAGGGGAAAAGGTATGCATCCATGTGATAATGCCGATGCAATTTGAATCGGAATTAGCCTCGAGGCATAATTTCAGTATTTCATCAGGCGATTTTACAACCGGTTTGAAAACTAGCCTGACAGGAATATGAGGAGATTCATCCAGCGCTTTGCAAATAATCTCCGAATCGGAGTCAACCTGTTTTAATGTTTCCTCACCGTATAATGTCTGGCTGCCGGTGACGAACCAGACTGACTGTTTTTTTAAATCTATCATAACTAAGGTTTTCAGATTATAAAATATATCGTTTAATTTAAATAAAATCTTCCATTTATAAGTATTATAATGAATGTAATTTTATATCCCCCGCTGTTTTTTTGATCAGATCCCATGTTTTTTTTACATTCGATTCCTCGGTGTTGGTCTGTGCAATGCACATTCGCAGAACCACATGGCCGTCCAGTTTGGTGTGGGTGAAGTATGCTTTTCCTGTTTGGTTGACACTATTCATGAGTTTCATGTTAAAATCATCTCCTGCTTTGTGCCTGAAGCAGACCAGATTTAAAGGAGGTTCCATAACAAGTTCAAAATCATCGGATTGCTTAATCCAGGATGCAAACATACCTGCAAGATTAACATGTTTCCTGACATGAAATTGAAGGCCTTCCACACCATAATGACGAATAACAAACCAGAGTTTAAGCGACCTAAACCTTCTCCCCAGCTGTACATGCCAGTCGCGATAGTCAAAAACCTCACCCGAATCACTGGCTTTATTACGCAGATATTCAGGGAGAATGGAAAATGTATCGATGAGTTCTTTCCTGTTGCCCACCCAGAAAACGTCGCAGTCGAAATTGGTAAACATCCATTTATGTGGATTGAAGCAATAGCTGTCAGCTAATTCCACTCCCTCCTTAAGATGCCGGAATTCCGGGCATATCATTGCTGTTCCTGCCATTGCCGCATCAACATGAAGCCAGCAATTCTCTTCCCTGCATATCTGGCCTATCTTCTTAACCGGATCCATGGCATTAGATGAGGTAGTCCCTATAGTGGCACATACGAAAAAGGGTATCAGTCCGCTGTTCTTATCCTCCCTGATCTGTCTTTGTAAAAGATCCGGCCGCATTGCATACAGTTCGTCTGTCTCTATCACCCTAAGGTTATCCATGCCTATTCCTGCCATTTTGATTGCTTTTTCCAATGAAGAATGAGTCTGGGTGGAAATATAAGCAATAAGTTTTTGTCTTACCCCGGTGTTATTTGACTCGAGGTGAGTTGCTCTTTCGCGTGCAGCAATTATTGCTGTCAGCGCCGATGTAGAAGCTGTATCCTGTATAACTCCTCCGCCGGAAGAAGTGGATTTGAATTTTTCAGGCATATCCATCATGTCTGCAAGCCAGTCCAGTACTCTTGTTTCCAGTTCTGTCGCTGCGGGACTAGTTGCCCAGATCATTCCCTGGACGCCAAGTCCGGAAGAGACCAGGTCACCCAGGATCGATGGGAAGGAGGTATTGGAAGGGAAATATGCATAAAAGTCAGGCGATTGCCAATGCGTAATTCCCGGAATTATCTTGTTATTTAGATCTTCAATTATTGCATCAAAAGATTCACCCTTTTGTGGGGGACTTGCAGGAAGTGAATTTATGATCTCACCAGGTTTAACACGTGATAAAACAGGAAATTTTTCAATATTTTCATAATAATCCGCAATCCAGTCAATTATTTTTTTCCCTTCTTCACGGAAACGTGATGTACTAAGATGATAATTTTCCATTATAAATATTTTGTTTTTTTAATGTTTATCTGACGGCATATTTAAATTTATGATTAAAGCCCCCGCCATAAATACATATAAGGGTGAAAATTCCCAAATATTATTGATTAGCTAATTTGTAACTAATTATAAAAAATATTCTAAAAAAGAACATGTTGACCCTGCCTGAAAAATTCATAAAGCGAGGCGGAGGGTTCGAAGTTGTCAATTTTTTTTTCAGAAAGAGAATTTATCGGCCCAAATATTTTTCAGTATTTAATCATGAATCCATCGAAATATTCAATATGAGGCATTTTATAATACTCTACCTTTTTTACTCTTGCCAGCTGGGGACCTATTCGGAGATGATCGAGAAACGTCTGCAAATTATCTTCTGTACCCTGTGCCATAACAACAACACCGCTGGCAGTATTTTTTACCCAGCCTGTGATATCGAATTCTCCTGCCCATTTCTGTGTAAAGTAGCGAAATCCTACTCCTTTTACCTTTCCTGATATTTTAATTTTATACAGTACCATCAATTTTAAACATTTTCACTATTTCAGGCTGCACCAGAGCCCATATCGAATAAACTCCTACAGCCGTTCCCAGCGGGAAGTTTATTAATTCAATTACTGAGATAATCAAAGCTAGTATCCGCGCCCACTCCTTTCTCCTGAAAAGGCCTGCACCTGCAATTATTCCCGGTACGCAACAGATGAAAATAAAGACGGAAAGTACCCGGGCGATGACAGAAAGAATTGTCCCGGCCTGCTGATTATCTATCAATACGCCTGTGAAATGCAGGACAAGGAAAAGAAAAATTCCTCCCAGGATTCCCAAAATACTCAATCCAATCTGAAGGGCAGCCACAACATTGATATGTTTTTCCATAATTGCCGTTTTTAATAAAAATACAACTCAAAATTAAAAATACAAAAAAGTTTGCAATTAACTAAAGTCATCTATAGTAAAACATTTTTATATTATCCGGGTTTTATATGTAGGGGATATTTTTAAAATAATTTACCTTTGTTAAAAGATTGAAAGAATTATGGAGTTTTTAAAAGTGATAATACTGGCTCTTATTCTGGTTTTTTTAGCCATAGCAGGCCTTGCCCTGCGTATATTGATCAAAAAAGATGGTAAATTTCCAAATATTCATGTCAGCAGAAATAAATCTCTTGCACGACAGGGAATTTTTTGTGCAGGTACACAGGATCGTATAGAACAGTCGAAGCTTAAAAAGCATATTGATTATAAGAAGGTAAGATATAGTCATAAAGATTAGTCAGGTCTATTTTTTTATTCCCTGATGTGCTTTAGAAAACTATCTGACATATAAACTTGATTTCTCCCATCCCCCGAAGAGTAGATAAAATAGACTTTTATATCATTCAATTTTTTTGACAGTTCTATTGATTTCTCCGGTCCCATTACCATAAAGGCAGTAGCAAAAGCATCGGCATCAAGGCAGTTTTCAGCCAATACAGTTGCACTAAGCAGGTTGTGATCTACAGGATAACCAGTCGCGGGATCAATGGTATGGGCATATTTTTTCCCGTCTTCTATATAAAAATTACGGTAATTGCCCGAGGTTGCCAGTGCATTTTCAGGAAGGATAACTTTAGCCTGTAGCTCGTTTGAGGCAAAAAAGGAATTTTCTTCAGGTTTACTGATACCGATAGTCCATATATTTCCTTTTTCATTTTTCCCTCTTGCTACTACTTCACCTCCGATTTCAACCATATAATTTTTACAACCTTTTTTTTCAAGGAATTCACCCAGCAGATCGCATGTATATCCTTTGGCAATTGCACTCATGTCAAGCTTCATATCCGGATTGTCCTTGATTATTTTACCCTCTTTCAGTTTTATTTTTTTATAACCTGTGATATTTTTCAGGCTGTCAATTATATCATCAGTCATGGCTTTCTTCTCTTCCGGGCCGAAACCCCAGGCGTTGACCATAGGGCCTGCTGTAATATCAAAAGCTCCGTCAGTAATTATTGAGATCTCCATAGCTCTGTTAAAGCATTTTATAAAACGGGGATCAGGTTCAACAGGTTTGTTATCATTGATCTTTGATATAACAGAAGATTCATTGAAAGTTGAAAATATCTGATCGTATTCTTTCAATTTTTCCTCTATCTCTTTATACAGGTTTTTTCCGGTAGGATTTTCATATATAATGTGGAATACAGTACCATATATGAATCCTTCATTGTAAATATATTCTGACCGGCCGGGAGAGCAATTCAGAGTGATTGTTAAAATAAATAAGGCAAATATCCGCTTGTTCATTTCCTTTTAATTAAATAATAATCTCATTAATCCGTTGCCTTTCATACGTATAAATCCATTTAAGGGATTACAAAGCAACGGGGATTTCTATCAGTTTTGCAACAATTTCAGGCCGAAATTTATAAAAATATTGCGAATGATCATTTTTGGGGAAATCCGGAATTCCGGGGCTTCTTAGGTTTAATTTTTTTTCAAGAGTGATTTTTTGTAAATTTATCCAAATATTAAAGGTTAAATTAGAAATTATGAAAGTTGCATTACTTGGTACAGGCCTTATTGGCACATTCTATACCCGGTCCATTCAGGGATTGCGTAGCCGCGACAGAGTGATAATTGTCTATTCGCGTTCGGAGGAGCGGGCTGGTGGTTTTGCTCAAAAGTATAATATTCCTTCATGGACAAACGATTTACAAAAAGCCGTCAGTAATCCTGAAGTTGATGCGGTAATTGTGGGATTACCCAATGATATGCACCGTGAAGCTATTTTTGCTGCAGTTGATGCCGGGAAACCGGTTCTTTGCACAAAACCATTAGGCCGCACATCTGCCGAAGCCGCCGAAATATTACGAAAGGCTGAGTCTGCCGGCGTATTTAACGGATATCTTGAGGATCTTGTTTATACACCCAAGCATCTTACGGCTCATTCTTCGGTTGAGAACGGGGCTATCGGACCGGTTATCTGGGTTCGTTCACGTGAAGCACATCCGGGTCCTCACAGCGACTGGTTTTGGGATCCCGGGAGATCAGGAGGAGGAGCAATTGTTGATCTGGGATGTCATTGCATAGAGATTGCCAGGAGTTTTATCGGTAAAGATATTCGTCCTGTTGAGGTAGTCTGCTGGGCAGATACCCAGGTTAAACCAATAGCTGCAGAGGATCATGCAATAGGACTGGTACGTTATCAGAATGGAGCAATTGGCCAGTTTGAGGTGAGTTGGTGCTTCAGGGGTGGAATGGAACTGAAAGATGAAGTAGCAGGTGTGGATGGTTCTGTTCGTATCGACAATTTTCTCAGAACAGGTTTTGAGATGTTCTCAGCTCCGGGTAATAAAGGCTATGTGGCGGAAAAGGCAGAATCTGATTCGGGATGGCTCTTCCCTGTGGGTGATGAGGTGCACGAACTGGGTTATAATCATATGTTTACAGATATGTTCAATGCCATTGAGTCGGGTGAAAAGCCCAAAGAGGATTTTTATGATGGCTACATAGTGAATGCAATTATTGATGCCTGTTATAAATCGGTCAGGACAAAGAAATGGGAACCGGTAGAATTAGAGTATTGGCGCGGCCTTGAAAAAGCAGCTCCCCTGACTGCATTTGTAGAATATGATGAAGATCACTGGCTGATGAAGGAGGAAACACTTCCTGACGGACGTAAAAAGGTTATTCTTAAAGATAAAAGCAGTGGACTGATCTCTGAAAAGGAAGTTTGATCAGTTGAGGGTCCTGTTTGTTACAGAATTGAGTTGCCGGTAGCCGATAAGGCGGTCATAACGTGATGACATTTCCCTGTAGTATATAAGTATCTGGTAATCATTCTCTGTCTCCCAGAAGCTACCTTCAAGGTTTTTGTGATCGGCTGTTTTTGATCCTTTGGGTACATATACGTATATATAGTTATAATAACCCTGCTTAAGCAAAAGATTAAGTTCGTATGCACTGGTTTCGAAATTCCATGTCATTTCATTGTTTTTATTGGCATTCCAGTTACTCAGCGCTCCGAAAACATTTACACTTCCTCCAAGTAATATTGATTCAAGTGGTAAAGTGAAATGGATAAAAGTATAATCGCATTCTGTATCAAAATCCTGTATTTCGCTGTCCTGGCTCTCCACAACATATTTACCGTTCATCTCTTCGTAAGAAAAGAATTTTTTATTGGAGCGTATTTCATCCGGCATGAGAGTTTTATGGAAATAAGGCCTGTGAAACTCTGTTGAAAGTACATTCTCGCCGTTAACCCTGTTGGAACGGTTATCGAAATATCTGAATTCATTACCGGCAGGAAAGACATTTTCACGGTTATAATCATAAACCAGACTGCCGCCTTTAATGAATAAAGGCTTTAAATCACGGACGGCATTATCCCAACGGTTATTTTGCATAATTACAACTTTTATCTCCTGACGCGGATTATCAATGTTAAAATTTTCATGATAAACAGTAAAATCTACTTCCTGATTCCCGCCTCTGAATGCATCCAGAGTTGCCCTCCGTACTGTACCCTCCACTTTTACGAGCGGTTCAACCACATGAAACCGTTTACTAAGTATTATGTTCTCAGTATCAGACCCTTCATAAACCACAAGGACATAATTGCCTGAAATTTTAAAATCGATATTTTCATTTGGCAGGAGCAGACGGTAATTTACATATTCGAAAGTAGTATTGAACGAAAGAGCATAATCATCCAGGGGATTTCCGGGAAAACCATCAATGTAATCAGTCTGTGGTATGTAACTTTCATTCCAGTCGGCGTCACAATGAATTATAGTATAATAATAATCTTTGACCTCACCCGACAGGTCATCAAACTTAAAAACCAATGGCGTTTCTTCTCCCATCTCCCATACAGGATTGGATAATTCGAATCCTTCACGATGCATTACTACTGTTTTGATATTTTCATTATAGACAGCATTTTCATAATAGAAATTTTTCCCCGCAGTTTGTGCTGAGATTATAATAAAATTCAGGCAGGCTGTTATAAGTAATATTATTTTTATCATTATGTATCTTATTTTTATCTTTCCTAACTTCTATTATTGTAATTTATTTTAATTTATTCTTAAAAATAATTACCAAATATATTTCATACTATCAAAATTAATTATTTTTAAAGGTATAGTATGGAACTCGCATGTATTTTAATAATCACCTTGGGCGTAAATGTTTTACATGCTCGTTTCATTACATTAAGATCATAAAATATATTGACATATTTAAATCTTTTGAAATTATAAATAAAGATTGTGGAAAGGCAATTAAATATTTATTTTTGTCACCGGGAACAATACACTATTCATGATAAAAATGTCAGAAGTGATCAGGTTAAGGAGAGGACTGGATATTAAGCTTAAAGGTACGGCTCAAAATGTTACAGATATTCTTGCATATCCTTCTTATGTGGCGGTTAAACCTCCGGATTTTCCGGGATTAATACCTAAATTAAATGTAAAGGCGGGCAATAAAGTTAAGGCAGGTGAAGCTTTATTTCACGACAAGTATCATCCTGAAGTAATATTTACTGCTCCGGCAGGGGGTAAGGTGTTTTTAGTCAGGCGTGGTGAAAGGCGCCGGATACTGGAAGTTGTGATTGAAACTGACCAAAATTCTGGTGAAAGGGAGTTTTTAAAGGCCGATCCCGGTAAGCTTTCAGGAGATGAAATAAAGGAGCAATTGCTTGAAAGCGGCCTCTGGCCTTTTATTAAAAGGCGTCCGTATGGTATCATTGCCCGTCCGGATGAAAAGCCCGGGGCTATTTTTATCTCGACCTTCGACTCATCACCTCTTGCTCCGGATTATAACTATATAATGGAGAAGGAAACCAGGGCCTTTCAGTCCGGCATCGATGCTTTGTCAAAACTTACGGAAGGAGCTGTTTATCTCGGTGTAAATGATCATTCCGTATTTACAGGCCTTAAGAATGCAGAGATAAGAAAATTTTCAGGCCCGCATCCTGCCGGAAATGTGGGAGTCCAGATTCACCACATAAGGCCAATTTTCAAAGGGGATATTGTATGGACAATAAACGTTCAGGATGTTCTTTTTATAGGGCGGCTTTTTCAGAATGGCAAACTGGACCTGGCCAAAACTATCGCACTGACAGGTTCAGAGATAGAAAAACCACAATATTTAACCACAATTGTTGGCGCTCCGGTATCATTAATAACAGAAAACAGGTTGAAAAAATCTGGCTACAGGCAGCGGATTATAAGAGGAAATGTACTTACCGGCCATCGTGTCAGTGAACAGGGTTATCTGGGCTTTTATGATAACCAGGTTACTGTTATCCCTGAAGGCGACGATTATGAATTTTTAGGCTGGGCTTCTCCCGGATTGGATAAATACAGTGCTTCAAGGACATTCCTCTCAAAATTATTACCAAAAGATAAATATGTCATGAATGCCAATCTTCATGGAGGGGAACGTGCTTTTGTACTTACTGACCAGTACAGGAAGGTAGTTCCGATGGACATTCTGCCTGTATTCTTATTGAAGGCGATAATCGCCAATGATATAGATAAAATGGAAAGGCTGGGTATCTATGAGGTGATAGAGGAGGACTTTGCTCTTTGTGAATACATCTGTGTTTCCAAGATAAAAGTGCAGGATATTATAAGAAAAGGAATCAATACCATGATAAAGGAACTTGGATAACTCTCAGGTGGAAATATAAATAATTATTAGATGAAGTTTTTAAAGGATTTTTTTGAAAAAACCGAACCATATGTGCAGCAAGGTGGTAAGTATCATTGGTTAAAATCTGTGCATGACGGGTTTTTTACATTCTTATTTGTTCCCCGAACCACTTCACGAAGCGGGACACACATTCATGATTATTTAGACCTGAAAAGAACAATGTCGATAGTTGTAGTGGCAATGTTGCCATCTCTTCTTTTTGGAATGTATAATGTCGGCTTTCAGCACTATAAAGCGTTGGGAGAACTTGTATCCACAGGTTTTATAAATATATTTTTTTATGGTTTTATAAAAGTGCTTCCTGTTGTTGTGGTCTCCTATGTGGTGGGCCTTGGAATCGAGTTTTTCTTTGCCCAGATCCGCGGCCATGAAATTAATGAGGGTTTCCTGGTTACCGGTATGCTGATACCTTTAATAATGCCTGTAGAGACTCCTTTGTGGATGGTGGGTGTATCGACAGCTTTTGCTGTTATTTTTGGGAAGGAAGTATTTGGAGGCACAGGGATGAATGTATGGAACCCGGCTCTTCTGGCCCGTGCTTTCCTGTTTTTTGCCTATCCTGCACATATGTCAGGAAATGATGTCTGGTTTTCTCTCGGGGATAATGCAGCTACGGTTGACGGTTTCACAGGTTCCACACCCATGGCGGATGCTGCAGAGGGAAATATAAATTTTGATGTTGCCGATGCCTTTTTCGGATTAATTCCCGGCTCTGTCGGTGAAACTTCAACACTTGCTATTCTTATAGGGGCGATTATACTTATTGTTACAGGGATAGGTAGTTGGAAGATAATTTTTTCCACTGTTGCGGGAGGAGTAGTAATGGGAATAATACTAAATATTTTCGCAGGAGATAATGCGTATATGTCACTTCCTTTCTGGCAACATCTTTTTTTGGGGGGATTTGCTTTTGGGGCAGTGTTTATGGCTACTGACCCTGTTACCGGGGCACAGACTGAAAAGGGAAAGTGGATATACGGATTTATGACAGGTATCCTTGCGATACTGATACGCGTACTTAACCCTGCATATCCTGAAGGGATGATGATGGCAATATTGTTAATGAACACTTTTGCTCCACTGATTGATTATTACGTCATTCAGGGATATACAAGGCGCCGGATGAAAAGAGCCGGAGTTTCTGCTTAACCGGATAAATTAATGAAATGAACAGGAACAGTAATACATATACATTTATTTATGCAGCAGTGATGGTTGTGATTGTTGCAACCATTCTTGCTTCAGTGGCTATGGCCCTCAGGCCTCTTCAGACCAGGAACAGTGAAATAGAGAAGATGCAGAGCATACTGGCATCGGTTAATATTGAGAGTAGCGCCAGGAATGCTGCAGAGATATATTCTGAAAAAATCCAGGAGCAATATGTTGTTGATATATATGGTAATGTTGTTGAAGGGAGCGACGCATTCACGATAGATCTTAAGAAACAAAGCGCCAGGCCTCCCGAAGAACGTTTATTACCGGTATATGAATGCAGGACTGACAATGGTCTGAAATATATTTTCCCTATGCGCGGATCCGGTTTGTGGGGCCCCATTTGGGGATATGTTGCCCTTAATAGCGATATGAATACTATATATGGCGCTAATTTTGACCATCAGGGTGAAACCCCGGGCCTTGGTGCTGAAATAGCAAATGAATCTTTTGAGAATGCTTTTAAGGGTAAGAAGTTATTTGATAAGTCAGGTAATTTTGTATCAATAACAATTACAAAATCCGGTCAGGAAGCCCCCGAAGAACATAGTGTAGATGGCATCTCCGGAGGTACAATTACCAGTAAAGGTCTGCAGACTATGATAAGTGAAGATTTTAAAAGCTATGAAGAATTTTTAAAAAAGAAAAGATCCTGATATGAGTGACCCGTTATTTTCAAGGAAGAATCTCAGGCTGTTGTATGATCCTCTGAACAACAGCAATCCAATTACAGTGCAGGTACTGGGGATATGTTCGGCGTTGGCAGTCACTGCACAGTTGAAACCTGCCGTTGTTATGGCTGTTTCGGTAATGGCTGTAATGGCGTTTTCCAACGTAATTATATCACTTTTAAGGAATACTATTCCGAACAGGATAAGGATCATTGTCCAGCTGGTAGTGATTGCATCATTGGTTATCCTTGTTGACCAGATACTTAAGGCTTATGTATATGATGTCAGCAAGCAGTTGTCTGTTTTCGTAGGACTTATTATCACAAATTGCATAATAATGGGAAGGCTTGAAGCTTTTGCCCTTGGAAACCGTCCCTGGCAGTCGTTACTGGATGGTATTGGCAATGCTGCAGGCTATGGACTTATTCTTATTATTGTCGGTTTTGTAAGGGAGTTATTCGGATCGGGGTCTGTATTCGGTTATCAGGTAATTCCTGTTGACTGGTATATGGAGAAAGGAGGATTTTATGAGGACAATGGTATAATGATCCTGCCCCCCATGGCATTGATAACTGTAGGAATAATCATTTGGGTGCAGAGGAGCCGTAACCGTAAACTAATTGAAGATTAATAGCAAAAAACACTGATAATGGAAAATTTAATAAATATTTTTATTAAGTCGATTTTTATCGAGAACATGGTATTTGCCTACTTTTTAGGTATGTGCTCATATCTTGCTGTTTCAAAAACGGTAAAAACCGCTACGGGTCTGGGTATTGCCGTTATTTTCGTTTTAGGCATCACAGTCCCTGTTGATTATCTGCTGGAGAATTTCGTTCTTAAGGAAGGAGCTCTTACCTGGATAAGCCCTTCCTTTGCTGATGTTGATTTGAGCTTTCTCTCTTTTATAATGTTTATTGCTGTTATTGCTTCTATGGTCCAACTGGTTGAGATGGTTGTGGAAAAATTTGCACCGGTGCTCTATACCCAGCTCGGGATATTTCTTCCTCTGATAGCGGTAAACTGCGCTATTCTCGGAGGTTCACTATTTATGCAGCAAAAAGAGTTTCTGAATATAGGAGAAGCAACGGTTTACGGATTAGGCTCCGGCTTTGGCTGGTTTCTTGCTATCATAGGTATTGCAGCTATCCGTGAAAAAATACAATATTCTAATGTTCCCGGTCCGTTGCGGGGACTTGGCATTACTTTTATTGTTACAGGATTGATGGGTCTGGCCTTTATGGGGTTCATGGGAATTAAATTGTGAAATTTATACAGAAAATGTTTTTATTATCAATACAGACTACAGTTGTTATTGTCAGCGTGACGGTATTTTTAATGGTGATAATCCTGCTTGTTACCATTTTACTTTATGTCAAAAAGAAACTTACTCCTTCAGGAACAGTGAAAATTGATATCAATGAAGGTGAAAAAGAGATAATAACTGAACCGGGCAATACTTTACTTACAGTTTTGAGTAATAACAAGATATTTCTTCCTTCGGCCTGTGGAGGAGGAGGAACCTGTGGAATGTGCCGTTGCCGGATTGTCCGTGGCGGCGGCTCAATCCTGCCCACGGAAACTGATTTTTTTACCAGAAAGGAACAAAATGATCACTGGCGCCTGGCTTGCCAGGTTAAAGTAAAGGAAGATCTTGATATTTTTGTCCCCCGTGAGGTTCTTGGAGTTAAGAAGTGGGAATGCGAAGTAGTTTCCAATAAAAATGTGGCTACTTTCATAAAGGAATTCGTGGTTAAGCTACCTGAAGGGGAAAGATTAAAATTTAAATCAGGAGGATATGTACAGATTGATGTTCCAAAGATTGAGGTTGATTTTAAAGATATTGATGTAGAGGAAGAATTTCGTGATGAGTGGGATAGCTTTGGGTTATGGGATCTTAAGATGAAAAATACAGAACCTACATTCAGAGCCTATTCAATGGCTAACCACCCTGCAGAGGGTAATATTATTATGTTGAATGTAAGGATTGCCACCCCACCCTGGGACAGGGCAGGCAAAAGTTTTAAAAAGGTTAATCCCGGTGTCTGCTCATCTTATATTTTTTCGCGAAAACCCGGGGATAAAATATCTCTTTCCGGACCTTACGGAGATTTTTTCCTGAAGGATAATGATAATGAAATGATGTTCATAGGCGGAGGGGCAGGTATGGCCCCGATGCGGTCTCACCTGTTCCATCTTTTTCATACAATTAAGGAGCGCAATAAGAAAATCACTTTTTGGTATGGAGCAAGGTCATGGAAGGAAGTCTTCTATTACGATCAGTTCCGTGAAATTGAGAAGAATTTTGACAATTTTGAATTTGTGCTGGCGCTATCCGAACCACGTCCGGAAGATAATTGGGAAGGTCCTGTGGGTTTCATTCATCAGGTTATATATGATAACTATCTGCATAATCATGAGGAACCTGAGGAGATTGACTACTATCTTTGCGGCCCTCCTTTGATGAATGATGCTGTCCAGAAGATGCTATACGACCTTGGGGTGCCTGATGAGAATGTGATGTATGATGATTTTGGAAGTTAGAATTTTATTGCTAAGAGATGAATGACAATTCAAAGAAATTTGGTACTGCCCCTGTTTTTTTTACTGCAATATCCACAATCCTTGGGGCTATCTTGTTCCTGCGATTTGGTTTTGCAGTGGGCACGCTTGGTTTCTGGGGCGTTATTTTAATCATACTGCTAGGTCACCTGGTAACCATCCCCACATCACTTGCTATTTCAGAAATTGCTACTAATAAAAGAGTTGAGGGCGGAGGTGAATATTTTATAATTTCCCGTTCCTTCGGATTAAATATTGGGGCGACAATAGGCATTGCCCTTTATTTTTCACAGGCGATAAGCGTTGCCTTTTATGTAATTGCTTTTACCGAAGCATTTGAATTTCTGTTTGATTTTATCAGTGAAAAATATGACTTCATACTTCCCCGGCAGGCTGTAAGTTTGCCTGTAATGGCCGGATTGGCGGTAATGATTATAAAAAAAGGGGCCAACCTCGGAGTTAAGGCTCTTTATGTTGTGGTCGCCATTCTGTTTTTATCGCTTGTTATGTTTTTTTTAGGCAGTACGGGACATGCTGATAAGTCAACTTTTAACCTTGCACAGGCCCAGCTTCGAAATCCGGAAGATTTCTTCATTGTATTTGCTATAGTTTTTCCGGCCTTTACGGGCATGACTGCCGGAGTGGGACTGTCCGGCGACCTTAAAAAGCCTTCCAGGGCTATTCCCCTGGGTACCACTCTTGCTACATTCTCAGGGATGATAATCTATTTTTTTGTAGTTTACAAACTTGCGAAATCGGCTCCTGTAGATGATTTGCTTGAACACCAGCTAATTATGGCACGTATTGCGGTTGCAGGTGTTATTGTTATCCCGCTGGGGCTCGCAGCTTCAACATTTTCTTCGGCCCTGGGATCGGTAATGGTAGCTCCCCGGACTTTACAGGCTCTGGCGCTTGACAAAGCTTTCCCGTCAAAAATTTTTAACAGATGGCTTGCAAAATCTTCAGCTAAAGATAATGAGCCGGTAAATGCTTCTGTTATAACTTGTATTATTGCTTTCATATTTGTGGCTCTTGGAAATGTTAATGCAGTGGCTTCAATAATTTCCATGTTCTTCATGGTGACTTATGGCACCCTGTGCCTTATTTCATTTCTTAATCATTTTGGTTCCTCCCCTTCTTACCGCCCTTCATTCAAATCACGCTGGTACATTTCGCTTACAGGTTTTATAGTTGCTGTCTGGGTAATGTTTAAGATCAGCTCTCCTTACGCTTTCTTAGCTTTTGCACTTATTTCACTGATATATATTTATGTTGATCATTACCATAAAGACAGAAAAGGGTTTGCCTTTATTTTTCTAAATGCTATTTTCCAGCTTAACCGTAACCTTCAGATACTGATACAGAAAAAACAGAGTAAAAGATCAAATAAGGAATGGCGTCCCAGCGCCATTTGCATTTCAAAGGATTCTTTTAAACGAGATAAGGCTTTTCGTCTTCTAAACTGGATTTCATATAAATATGGGTTCGGTACTTATCTTCACCGTATAGAAGGCTATTACAGTCATAATACCGTGAACCAGGCCAGGAAAGAATATAAAAAATTACTTGACCAGGTAAAGAATATTGAAAACTATGTTTATATAGATACTCTGATTTCTCCTTCCAATACCTCGGCAATTGCCCAGGCTATACAGATACCGGGTATTGCCGGGATGGAAAACAATATGGTCATTTTTGAGTATGATAAGGAGAATCCGGACAATCTGACAGAGATCATAGATAATTTTGCCCTTGTAAATGCAGGCGATTTTGACATATGCATTCTGGCCAGCAGCCACAGGGAAATTATTCATAAAAACGGAATACATGTCTGGATAAACTCCCTGGATACTGAAAATGCCAATCTGATGATATTACTCAGCTTTATAATTCTTGGGCATCCTGAATGGAAAAAGGGCCATATTCAGATATTCAATATTTGCAGGCCAGGTGAGCTTGAAAAGATCAGGGAGGCCATGCGTGAATTGATTTTAACAGGCCGTTTGCCTATACATCCTAAAAATATCGCGTTAATTATCCAGGAAGAGAATGTTTCTGTCAAATCTATAATAAGCAGGCATTCTGTAAATGCAGGCATTACCCTGGTAGGAATACGTGAGGAGCGGATCAGGAAGGAAAAGGAAAAACTTTTTGAAGGCTACCAGGAGCTGGGGACTGTTTTGTTTGTGCATTCTAAGGATCAGAAAAAAATAGAGTAAACGGCCAAAAGGATCATCAAAGGATCAGCAGATAATTAAACCTGGTCTTCCAGGAAAGAGATCAGTTGGTAAATGCTGTGGAATTTTTCTTTAAGATTGCCGGAGTACAGTTTCCATTCATTTTTTTCCGTAGTTATAGAAAAATCATGCCCGGCCTGCATTACAATCTGGTATCCTTTACGGTTAAGGGCACGCAGGGTCCAGGTCAGCGGCAGCCCTTCACCTTCTACCCTTACTTTTGCCCTGAATTTTTTCTTAAAAAAGAATTCTCCTTCATCAGCATCAAATCCAATATGTTCATTGCGGAACAGTTTATTGAGCCATCCATTCAGGACTGCATCTTCAGGGGAACCTTGGTAAGCGGAGTTTTCAGTGATTATCCAAAGTTTATCGACTTCTCTCAGTGCAATATTAAGGTCATGGGTTGAAAGTAATACTGTTTTATTTTTCTCATCGGCTAACATTTGCAGCAGATGAAAAATTTCATATTTATTGCTTACATCCAGATAAGCTGTAGGTTCATCAAGTATTATTAGAGGAGTATCCTGGGCAAGAGCCCGGGCAATCATAGCCCGCTGTCTTTCTCCATCGCTGATTTGCAGTACATGCCTGTTTTCGAATCCGGCAAGTCCCACTTGATTAATAGCTTCTTTAATAATCGCCCTGTCATTGTCAGAAAGCATTCCTATCCAGTTAGTATAAGGGAATCGGCCGTACGCCACCAGGTCGAAGACGGACAGGTTGGGGACGTGAATATTTTCTGTGGAAACAAAACTCATAATGCAGGCCCGTTCTCTGGGATTAAGAGAATTTAGTTCTTTCTCAGCAATAAATATATTCCCGCTGAACCAGGGCTGAAACCCTGCAATTGTTCTGAGGAGAGTGCTCTTACCTATCCCGTTGCTGCCTATAAGCGCTACCATTTCGCCGGGAGCGGCCGCCAGGTTGATATTTTTTAATATTTCAAGCGGTGGCGCCCCCGACTGTTCATACCCCACAGAAAGCCGGTCAAGTTTTATATTGTAGCTATCAGACTGTTTCACTATATTGAAACGAATTTTTTATTTTTAATAATTATCCATATAATAACCGGAATCCCTATTAGCGCTGTGACTGAATTGACAGGGAGAGTAGTTTGCATGCCCGGAAGTTGCGAAACTATATCACTGAAAAGCATTATGATGCTTCCGGTTATAATGACAGCGGGAAGCAATATAAGATGATTGGCTGTTTTAAAAAGAACACGGCAAATATGTGGCACGGCAATCCCAATAAAACCTATAGGGCCGCAGAAAGCCGTTATTGTACCTGCCAGCAGACTGGTACTTAACAATATTAATACCCTGCTTGTTCTGACAGAAACCCCAAGTGACCTCGCATAATTTTCTCCCAGGAGAAAAGCATTAAGGTCTTTGACCTTCAGAAATGCAATCACTGTCCCTGCAGCTAAAGCAGGGGTAAGGACAGCCAGTTGTGCCTTGGTAACACTTCCAAGACTTCCCATTGTCCATATAATAAAAGCTTTAAGCATTGATTCATTGCTAAAATACTGCAAAATGCTGACTATCGCTGAAACAGCACTGGTAAAAAGGATACCAAGAATCAGGATAGTCATTATATCATTTATACGTGCAGAAACATAAAGCACAAGCATTATCACAAGAAATGAGCCGGCCCATGCGACTAATGCCAGTGGCCAGGCGCCGGTGAAGCTGAATATTCCCAAAGCAGCAACCGATGAAAAGCCAAGAACGAACAGGGCAACGCCAAGGCTTGCACCGGCACTGATACCCAAAACAAACGGTCCGGCCAGGGGATTGCGAAAAACAGTCTGCATTAATAAACCGCTCAGTGAAAGAGCCGCCCCTGTAAATATTGCAGTAACCGCCTTGGGCAACCTGAAATCCAGAATTATTGTCCTGTATGTTTCACTTGTTTCTGATGCCGGGAAAAATGAGAGAAAAACATGCTTCACAGGAATAATAATTGATCCCAGAAGAAGATCTGCAATAAAAAGTAACAGGAAAAGAGCTGCAAGCATAACAAAGATCACTCGTGCTGTTCTTTTTTTATTTTTGATTTCCGGACTCATTTGATCTCTTTGTAATAATACATTTCATTATTTGTCAATCCTGGATGGATTATGTTGATCAGGTCGCTCAGTATAAGGTGAGGATTGACAGTGCCGCTCTCCCAAAAATCATTTCCCCCGTGAGGACTAAGTGCCTTAATATTGTTGTATATTTTAGCCTCTTTATATACTCTGAAATTTTGAAAACGCCGGTCAATGCCAAGAATTTCTTTTTTTGAGGTAAGATTACCTGTATTTATCCATATATCAGCCTCATTTCCCCAGGTCAGTGCATTTTCAAAGGAGATGACGTAGCTTTCATGCGACTTATTGCCACTGCCAAGATAATCACCTCCGGCATCTTTTATCAGACTGGCCATATATGAATTGCCTCCCGGTACCCACCAGGCATCTTTGTATGGTAACCCGACCATTACTTTTGGTTTGCCTGATTTTCCCGAGACAAGTCGTTTCAGTTCATTGTATTCTTGCTCAACTTTATTGAAATATTTAACAGATTCCGATTCCTTATTGAATAAATGTCCTGTAAATTTTATCCATTCTGCTTTTCCGAGAGGGTTTTCCTCAAGATATTCAGCAATAATAATTACCGGTATCCCCAGTTCCTCAAGTTTTTGGGTATATGTAGTAATTTCACTTCCTATAGCATATACCATTACAAGATCCGGCTTTTGTCTGACTAACAATTCATAATTGAGATTTTGACCGTAGCCTACGTCAGGTATTTTTCCCTCTTCAAAGCGTTTCCGGATGTCAGGATTGGAAATATATTTGATTCCTGATATACCGGCCACGGTGGAAATTTCATCCAGCGCTTCAAGAAAAGCAATATGTGTGGTCGAAAGGCATATTAAACGTTCAACGGGAGTACGGATTATTCTTCTCCCTTTCAGGGAATCAGGAACTCTGATATTTTTTTTAATAAGGTAATATTCAATTGAAATGTTTTCGGCATTTTCCCATGGATTGCGGATTGTTAATTTTGTATAATTATCATGAACTTCATTCCTGAATCCATGTGCATATTTATTAGACCCCCCGCTATTTCCTGATTGCTCCGGAACAGGGGAACATCCTGTAATGACAATAATCACTGATAATATAAGATAAACAACCTTCATAAATATTCTTTACCACGGGATGTATGATACTTTTTTAGTAATGATCCCTTTTTCTGTTTTTAACCTTACAAAATAAATACCCGGTATATTCCCGGCCAGGTCAATCTGAACTGCTTTGCTTCCATGATCAATGAATTTTGCCTCCACCTCCTTCCCGATGAGATTATAAACAGATATATTTCCGTCATTTATAAACTGGCAGGCTTCCAAAGTAAATACAGAATTTGCGGGATTAGGATAGATAAGAGCTTCAAGAGGTTTATTTACATGAGGTGTATCATTAATGACCTCATCCACGTTACATGCTATCAGTTCAAATACATTTGCCATTGAATAGTTTTCAGTATTTGAATTTTTAAAATCATACCAAATACCGTTTTGTTTAAAATAAAAGAAATTTTCTTTTTCTTTCGGACGTAAAGACTGGAATACAACGAAGGTATCAAGGGCATTCATTCCTGAAAGCTCAAATCCTATAAAGAAGGTATCTTCAGGTTCAATGATCTCATCAAATTCGATAAGGTTCATTGCTTCCTGTACGAGACTGTTGACTTTAACCGTTTGTGAGTAAATACTTGTTTCGGGATTATTCCGGCCATTGTATATATTTATTTCAATTTCACTGTCACTACTGGTTTTATGAAGGTCTATCTTTCCTACACCTATTGATATGCTGTGTAATTGTTCGTTTCCCGGTATAGAGAACCTTCCTGCAAATCCGTTGATACCAAGCTCATTGGTACCACCCCAGTATCCTGCAAATTTTCCGGAATTGATAACGGGAATATTATCATGGATATCCTCGTCAGTCAGATTAGTATAGGCAAGGCAAAAACTTTCACCTTCATAATATTGTTTGCCATGTAATTTATCAACTCCTTTTCTAAGGGGGTCAAGCCACACTTTTAGCTGTTTGGACGAATCGGATCTGAATTCCCAGGCAATTTTAAAACGGGAGAAATAATCGTTTACCGGCATGGCACAGGTTGCCTCGCCTCCTGTAAGCGTGCCAATTACATTCTGTTCAGGATTAAAAAGAGGTCCGCCGGAGGAACCGGGTTCTGTTACTCCTAAATCCCACCGGACAATTCGGAGGAAGCCGTCTTTCGTATATTCAGTTCTGTAGTCGGAAATTATTGGTTTGTCCCTGTCCACAGCTATTTTTTTTATATATCCCTGCGGCTGATGTATGATCGTGGTTGAATCGGGGATATTGCTGTTGTTGTCCCATCCGGCATAATAGGGCATGAATTCAGGAGGAGGGATAACACTCAGCTCTACTAATGCAAAATCAAGGCTGTCGGAATAGGACCGCATAAAAGCCCCGGAAATTGAGTTGGCCGGATCTCCGTCAATTACACCACAATACGGACTTTCATAATTAAATGTAAAAACTGTAGTTTCTGCATCTTCCGGATCCTCAAAACAGTGGGCTGCTGAGATTATATAAGGCCTTTGATCTTCGGCAGTATTATTTACCAAAGTGCCTGTACAGATTTCACTGCCCGAGATAAGCCGGCAGACTGAATTTTTTATGATTTTCCAGTTTTTGCCTGCTGCACAGTTGATATCGATATTACATTCTCCGGGTAAATCTCCCGAAGGCCTTCTTCTGTCATATTTTAAGATCCCGACAAAATCATGATTTACACGGGATATTATAAAATCATTTTTACCGTCAATCCCTTCAGGCACTTCATACTGGATAGTAATTTCTTCCCCGGCAACCGGAGAGACTGCAAATTTCTGGTATGTTTTATTATTATTTGAGGTATATGCTCCCAGGTAATGGTTCTCTTTTTCATTGTATAAGAAAAGTCGCGCATGTTGCGGAAGATGAAATTTATTAAAAATAAGATTAAGTGATTTTGCCCCTGCCGACCGGATTTTTAACCTCCATATATCATAGCCCCTGACACCGGTTATCCAAATGCCCTCATCCTGCGGCGAAAAATTAACATCAAAAGTATGTGCAAACCGGAATGATTTCAGAATTTTTTCTTCCTGTTGTTTTTCAATTAACTTATTAAGTAATTCTTGATTATTTACCCCCGGCATAACTTTTACGGGAATACCCTGGCTCTTCAGTGCGGGAACGGGAAGGGGGCGGCCTCCCGCCGATATCTGGCCGCTAATGCTTAGTGATGTTGAGAGCATAATGGCAACTGCTATATAAAACCAACGCATCCTTTTTTCTTTTTTGCCAAAGTTAATTTATTTTACTAATGTATCACTTAAAAAATTAAAAACACATTTCTTAAGTTTGTGTCAGATAAATCAATATTTAGTTATGCTATGAAAGTATTAGTAATGTACGTAGATGAGTTCAGTTATTCCCCGGCCCGGAAGAACCTCGCGTCAGCAGATGAAAAAGTCGAAGGAAATAGTTTTAAAGATAGCATACTTGCTTTTATCCAGGTTGAGAAAGAAGATGAAGAGTATGATGTAAAGAGCCGGGAGAAAAAACTGGTAAATCATTTGAAATGGACAGCCCGGAAAAACAGTTGTAAGAGTGTAATACTTCATTCATTTGCACATCTTTCAGATTCCAAAGCTTCAGCGGAATTTACAGAAGAAATCTTTGACCTTGCCGAATTAAGGCTTCAGAACGGGGGTTATTTAACTGCCCAGACCCCTTTTGGATATTTCCTTGATTTGCAAATTAAAGCGCCGGGGCACTCTCTTGCACGGATATGGGCAACTTTGTAATCATCCCTATGGAGATTCATATCAGATTTTTTTTGAGAATAGATTTCATAAAACTTACTTTTACTGGTTGGAAGGTTTTAGGTTAAGAGGTGCTATCCCTTTAATGAAAGAGGTTAACAGCAGATATTTTCTTTCTTGCTTCTTCCAGGTTTTCAGGTGTGCCCACATCCAGCCAGAATTCAGAATTGTCAAAAAATCCTTTAACAGTATATTTTTTTGCCAGTTCAATATAAAAGTCAATTATTGAAAACTTCTGATTTGCCGGCATCATGCTGAAAATCTTTGGACTTATAACATGGATTCCGCTAAATCCCATTTCCTTCGAATCCTCTATTTTTTCAGGAATTGACACTTTTAATTCCCCTGTTTTTTTATTGATCCAGCCAACCAGATTTTTCGCCTTGTCAAATTTTAAGCAACGCTCTGATTCCCGTTCCCTGACAACAAGTGTTGCCATTGCCCGGGTAGTGATATGTTTCCTGACCACTTCATTTATGTTAATATTACTAAGGATGTCAACATTGTAAATAACAAAAGGCCCTTCTCCGGTCAGCATGGAGGAAGCCTTTTTAAGTCCTCCGCCTGTGTCGAGAAGTTTTTCTGTTTCATCAGATATTTTTATGGGAATCTCAAAATTATGATCAGCCAGAAAGGATATGATTTTATCAGAGTAATGATGCACATTCACTACAATTTCACCAAAACCTTCATTTTTAAGTTTTTCAATTGAAAGCTGTAATAATGTTTTTTCGCCAACCTCAACCAGTGCTTTTGGCTTATTTTCCGTTTCGCCTTTCAGACGGGTTCCCAGTCCCGCCGCAAAAATCATTGCTTTTTTCATCTCAGCGTATCCGGTCTATGCTTCTGACAAGAGCTTCATCTTTACCAACAGCCCTGATTGCCAGGTAATCAAGTATTATCGATATTAAGGGAAAGGTCATTGGTATCCTGAATGCCACTTTTACATCATCGAATGCTGAATAAATAAAGAAAAACATTAATCCTGACAATCCTAATAAAAGCAGGATTATGAATCCGAGTAATCTCATCTGCCGGATACGTTTTTTATACATGAAAATAGCAACCAGGTGTAAAAGAGTGACAAGTCCTGTAAAAAGCATTAAAGGCAATCCTTCATATATGACTTCATCTCCTTTAACAATGCCTTTTGCCAGGAAGCTGTATAGTTCGTCATTTACTGCCAGTTCTGCAAATTTGAGTTTCAGAAGCGATGCTGTAAACAGTGCGGCAATGAAAATAAATACTGTTTGGATTCTCTGGATCATAATATTGTCAAATAAGTTTTTTACAGGTACAATTATATCACAAAAATATGAATTATTTTTCAGCCATATCAACAAACCCTCTCCACTTCATCCCGGTTTATGTACCAAAGATAACCTTCCACTTTATTAAATCCGCTTTCCTTAAGATACTTTACATACCGGCGAACCTGGCTTTTATGTTTTTCCGGGATTCTCTCCCCCCATTTATAATCTAATATAACAGCTTTGTCATTGAAAATCATAATGCGGTCAGGACGAACCAGTTCTGCCGGTGTGAGAAGTTCCCGTTCTGTTATAATTCTGCAGTTACCCTCAAACCACTGATATAATTCAGGTTTTATCAAGCTTGCTGAAAGTTTTGCCGAGATATCTGTTTTTTCCGTATTATTTATTTTTCCTTCTTTAAATGCTTTGTTACAGGCCTTTTCAATATCATTTATAGTTTTTATCTCTGCCAGGATCTCGTGCACCAGCTTACCGGTGTTTTTTACTGATCTGTTCTGTTTGTCCTTCATGATAAACTCCTCGCTGTTAATCCTTAGCCTGAGTCTGTCCCTGAAATCGCGGTGCCAATATTTTTTTATCCGGTTGGTATCATTATTATCTTCTTTTTTAGCAAAAACAGGCAGTTCTCCATATCTAAAAACAGAGTTGTCTTTATCCCTGCACATTGACAGGAGATCCTTACCGGTGATTTCATCCAACGCATATTTTAACACTCTATTTATAGAATTCCCCGGGCTATTGTTATTTGTTTGTTTTATATTCTCCCCGGGATTTATACAATTGACAAAAAGGGCCGATTTTGCACGGGTAAAAGCCACATAAACCAGGTTGAGAGTGTCAATATAGGAGTTTACTTTTTCCTCAAAATAATCCTCCCGGAAAATAGTTTTTTTAAGTATTTTGCCTGCTTTAACCGGGAGAAGTGGAAACCGGTCAAAAGGAGCCTCCCGGGGCCGGCACCAAAGCAAAGGAGGAAGAGATCCCGGCCAGGAGGTTTCCCAATTGAAGAAAGGTATCAGCACAGCTTCAAATTCCAGTCCTTTTGCTTTATGCACAGTAAGGAGCCTGACTGAATCGACTTCTTCATTTATACTGACTGAAGTTTCATATCCTTTTTCTTTCCACCACAGAAGAAAGTTTGAAAGATCATTAGAAAGCAGTAATTTCATTTCAGCAGCTTTATCAATCAGGGCTTGCAGGAAAGGCAGTTCAGCACTTATCCTGAAGAGCCCGAATAAAGAACTTATTTCAGTTACCGTTTCATCAAGGGAAGTCATAAATATTTTATTTTTTATCTTTTTTATTCCGGGGCCCAGTTCCTGCTCGAAGGCATCTTCATTATATTTCTCTTCAGGCCACTGACCGGAATCAATATTTACCGTGTTTTGACTGTTTCCGTTATCAAATAATGAAGTATTTGCATTGTTTTTCAAAGATGGTTTCAGCCATGAATACCACAGGTGAAGCAGAGCTGTTTTATAAACAATATTATCAGGATCGGTTATAGTTTTTAAAACCAGCATGACAAAGTTAACACCTCTTGAAGCCCGCAGAAAAAGTGATTCACCGGAAAGGACCGTTAAATTATATGCAGCATTTTCATTTTTTTTAGCAGCTTCCAGAAAAGTCTCGACTATTTTTGCGCCCTCCCTGTTTTTTCTGACAAGAATTGCTATTTCGCCTGCTTTAAATCCATTGTCCTGCAGTAATTTTACCTGCTCAACCAGAAGTCCGCAAGAAGTTATTTCAAAATTTTCCTGCTCAATGAAATTTATTTCAACTATGCCTTCCCCGGCAGACCCGGGATTTGCCGGTTCCTGTATGAGATGTTTGTAAATATTGCGAAATTTTTCTGCGCATAGTTCACTTCCTGTATCACTTATCACAGACTCTTCCAATGCCTTTATCAGTTCGCTTATAGCTGCATTATTAAATTCAATAATGTTATGGCGGCTGCGCCAGTTCTTTTCAAGAGGTATTTCCACCGGCCTGAAATTGGGAAAGTCACTTTCTATTTGTGTAGCCAGAATATTCCAGTCGCTGTTTCGCCAGCGGTATATCGACTGCTTCACATCTCCCGCCAGAAGGTTTTTGTGTCCTTCTGACAGGGAATTGAAGATTAAGGGTTTAAAGTTTTTCCACTGCAATGCAGAAGTATCCTGGAATTCATCCAGCATAAAGTAATTGAAACGGGTTCCGATTTTTTCATAAATAAAAGGGGAGTCAGTTTCACCGATTATTTTAGATAGCAAAAGATTGGAATCTGAAAGTTGCAATATGCCTTTTTCTTGGAGAATATCTTGTATTTCTGTTTTCAGATCAGTTATAATGCCAAGCACCCTTAACTCTTTTTTTATTTCACATGCAGTTTTATAAGAGATTTCATTTTTCTCGTAAAAAACAAGTATTTCATTTAAAGCAGGCATAAGTTGATTTTCAACAAGCTCTCCGAGCCGGTCCTTTTGTTTATGAGATTTTGAATACCATTTTTCTGCCGAATCATTTGCTGCAAATACCCTCGTGTTAGGTTCGGTTATAATTCCTTCGGCAAGTTTTTTTAAATATCCTCCGATTCCCGTATTCTTGTATAAAAAATCATCAACTGAGAATCCTCTTTCCCGGATCATTCTCATACAGTGATCCGCTTTATTTTTAAGGATAATCCTGAACCCAGAGATCATTTTGTTTAGTTCCCTGTAAAAAGACTCCAGGTTTTCGCGGGTATAGACAGATTTTTTTGTGTCCGGGAAAAATATCTGGAATTTTTCTTTGAATAATTCTTTACCAAGAGATTTAATGTCATCTTCAATTTTCCGGCTGCGATTTTCCATGATTTTTTCCTCACTAAATCCTGTCAGCCATGACAGTAACTGTTTATCCTTGTCTATTCCGGACAACAGACTGTCAACTGCCTGATCCAATATCAGATCATCATCGAGCCCGAGCGTAAAATCCGGGGAGATACCGGTTTCCCTGTTAAAAGCTTTGATAACCCGCTGGGTGAAGGAATCGATTGTACTGATTGAAAAGCGATTATAGTCATGTAATATATTTTTAAGGACCTTCCGGGCATTTATACGGACTTTCTCTTTTGTAAATGCATTATTTTCAGTAAGGATTTTCATATAATCCGATGATTTGTCCCCGGCAAGCAGAAACAACTGTCCGAGGATACGGCTTTTCATCTCATTGGTAGCTTTGTTAGTGAATGTAACCGCAAGAATATGTTTGTAGTTTGAAGGATTGGCAATTAATAATCTGAGATATTCTTCCACCAGCCGGAATGTTTTCCCTGAGCCAGCAGATGCTCTGTAAACAGTTAACATGTTAGTTTTTAAAAATTTTGAAAATTTATTTGTAAAATTTAAAACAGACAGATATACTATAATGAAACGAGCATTCTTGTATAATCAACCGGGAGTATGGTCAAAACATATGCCAGTTCCATATGATACCTTTGAAAATAATTAATTTTAATCATATGAAATTAATATCCTTGTGTAACATTGAAACGTGTTTCGATCCGAAAATTTTTAGAAATATTATACTTCATAAACAATGTTGATCCCCGGAAATCAAAATTATTGGCATCAGGGAAAGGAGGAGCAGGAGAAAACAGGTGGTTTGCCCCAAAGCTGTATCCGCCTATGCTAAACCTGTCACTGACTTTGTAGCTTCCTTCACTCAAAACAATTCCGCTTACCGGCAGGTGTAAGGGGTAAAAACCGGTTAATCCGGCTTCTGACAAGCCATACTCCCATCCATTAAATGTAAGTCTGTTAAAACTATAGCTCCACCGGCCTGTCAGATCTTCGTTAAAATTAAATAAAGCCGGATGCACAATTTTTGATATGCCAGGGATAAGATCCTTTTCGGCAACCAGTTGCCCGTGCGGTAACTGTCCCTCAATGGCCGGATTATATAACGAATCATTTTCAGTCAGTACGGGCATTAGGGGCTCCTGGGCAGTAGTACCGGTAAATAATAGTTGTAGTATTATTATATAATAAATAGTTTTCACAGTAAACTCTTTTTGTTCAAAATTAAAAAACTTTGATATATTTTCTAAAAGCCTCGCAGGTTTTAATTTTTTTATTTACATATCAAGACAGGCTTTTCCCCTGAAGATTTTTTATAAATATTTACATTATTCCGCTTATTTGAGGTAATCGTATCAGGATATTAGTTATTATCAAGACAGTATGAATTGTTTATTCCGTGCAATTAACAGTTTGATCCGGTTGTTTTAAAATCCGTATATTTGTCGGGAATTTAAAATGATCTATCGATGAAGGCATATGTTTTCCCAGGCCAGGGAGCACAATATCCCGGAATGGGCAAAGAGTTATATGAAAATTCTGAAACAGCCAGAACTTTGTTTGAAAAAGCAGATGAGATTTTAGGTTTTCCCATTACCCAAATAATGTTTGAAGGAACTGAGGAAGATCTGAAACAGACCAGGGTTACGCAGCCGGCTATCTTTCTGCATTCGGTTTTACTGGCTAAAATATTAAAAGATTTCAATCCCGGAATGGTTGCCGGCCATTCGCTGGGAGAATTCTCAGCGCTGGTTGCCAGCGGGTCTCTTAATTTTGAGGATGGACTGAAACTGGTTTTCAATCGCGCTATGGCAATGCAAAAAGCATGTGAAATGGATAATTCTGCAATGGCGGCTATTGTCGGGCTTGATGATGATGTGGTTGAAGAGGTATGCCGGTCAATTGACGAAATTGTTATTCCTGCTAATTATAATTGTCCCGGCCAGTTAGTGATCTCCGGATCTGAAGCAGGTGTGGAAAAGGCTTGCATACTGCTGAGTGAGAAAGGGGCGCGCCGTGCCGTCAGACTGTCAGTCAGCGGCGCATTCCATTCCCCTTTTATGGAACCTGCCCGTGAAGAACTTGCCAAAGCTATTGAATCCACAATATTCAGACACCCTGTTTGTCCTGTTTATCAAAATGTATCTGCTAAGCCTGTAACTGACCCAAACGAGATCAGGGAAAATCTGATAGCACAGTTGACAACCCCGGTAAAATGGACACAGACAGTGCAGAATATGATTACAGACGGGGCTACATCTTTTACTGAAATAGGGCCGGGTAAGGTTTTGCAGGGACTGGTAAAGAGGGTGGATAAGGACATGGAAACGTCCGGAATCGACCGGTTTGACGGGTAACCGTTTAATATTATCAGCGGTTAGCCGGCATTAGGGTGTAATTCAAATTGTGGAATAATTTTTCCTGATACAATCCGGGCATCTGTAATATTATCAGCGGTTAAGGTGTCGGTATAAATAAGATCATTTTTTTATTTTTCCCTTTCATTTGAGCGGCTTAATAATTTTTTCCGACTTTTACAGTTTTATAAAAAAAATAAATTGAAGTCAGAGGCAAAAAAAAGAGTTATTGTTTCGGTGACCAATGACCTGGTTTGTGACAGCCGTGTTCATAAAGTCTGTACCACCCTTCTGAATATGGGGTTTGATATTATTCTGGCCGGAAGAAAACTGGCTGGCAGTCCTTTGCTTTCGCAGCGGGAATACAAGACAAAAAGATTCAGGTTGCCCTTTAATAAAGGATTACTTTTCTATGCATGTTATAATATTCGTCTGTTTTATTTTTTACTTATTTCAGATTTTGACCTGTTGCTGGCAAATGACCTTGATACGCTTCCGGCTAATTTTATTATTTCCAGAATAAAGAGAAAGCCTCTTGTTTATGACAGCCATGAATATTACACTGAAGCGCCCGAACTGATTTCACGTCCCCGCATTAAGCGCATATGGGAATGGATGGAAAAGAAAATGGTTCCCCGCCTGGATCATGCATATACTGTTTGTGATTCTATCGCGAAAATATATTCACAAAAATACAATACCGTTTTTAAAGTAGTGCGTAATGCTTCACCCAAGAGGGAATTAATACAATCTGATAACACTGTCAGTCCTGTTGACGGTCCCATGATACTTTACCAGGGAGCTCTGAACAAAGGACGTGGATTGCGGCAGGCGGTTATGGCAATGAAACTCGTTGAAGATGCATATCTTGTAATTGCCGGTGATGGCAATGAAAAAAATGATTTAGAGAGCCTTGTTCAAAAAGAGGGCCTTAATGGAAAAGTAAAGTTTTTAGGGAGACTTCCGCTTGAGGAGCTGGCCGGGTTAACGCCACATGCTGCAATAGGACTTTCAGTTGAAGAAGATACAGGATTAAATTATCACTTTGCACTTCCCAACAAGTTGTTTGATTATATACAGTCCCTTGTACCAGTCGTGGTATCAGACCTGCCCGAAATGTCATCAATTGTGCGTAAATACGGGATAGGCATTGTTGCTCCTTCCCTCCATCCTGAGAGTCTTGCTGAAATTTTCAGACAAATGCTGTACGATTCAAAAATGAGAGAAATCTGGAAACAGAATTTGAAGGCAGCAGCAAATGAGCTGACCTGGGAGAATGAAGAAATAAAGGTCAGAGAGATTTTTAAACCATTTTTAGATTAATCAGGACAGGTAAAATTCAAGACATAAAACAGTGATCAGATATTTGAAGCTATTGTCTGAAAAAATTTTAATGATATCCGGAGGAGATTAAACAGATGGCCGGGGAATTGATGTTAAAACAGGCCTGCAAGAACGTTTATATCTTCAAGTTCACTGATCCTGCCGGCAGAACAGATCAATGTTCTCGAAGGCTTTTTTGAAATTGCGGCATAGTCGTGTGAGGCAATTAATACCGTAATGCCCTCTCTGTTCAGATCAAGGAAAAGATCAAGAATCTCTTTTGATGTTTCCGGGTCGAGGTTACCTGTGGGTTCATCCGCAAGGATAATGCGGGGGTCATTAAGTATTGCCCTGGATATGGCAATCCTTTGCTGTTCCCCCCCGCTAAGCTGATGGGGCATTTTATCTTTTTGTGGCAACATATTAACCCGGCGGAGTACTTTTTCTATCCGGTTATCAATTTCCTTTTTGTTTTTCCACCCGGTAGATCTAAGCACAAAGAGGAGGTTCCTGTAAACATTCCGGTCTGACAACAACCTGAAATCCTGGAATACAACTCCCAGTTTTCTTCGGAGCATAGCTATTTCCTTGTGTCTGGATAACGGTAAATTAAATCCGGCTACTGATGCAAATCCTTTAATTAATGGCAGTTCTGCATTCAGTGTTTTTATCAGGCTGGTTTTTCCGGTGCCTGTCCTGCCGACTATATAGACAAATTCGCCTTGCATGACAGTAAGATTCACGTCACAGAGCACAATTTGACTGCCCTGATAAATATCTGAATTAATTAGTTCTATTTCTTTATTTTTATCCAATTTAATCCGGGTTTTTTCAGACACAAACTTAATTTTTTTTCTGCATTCGGATAATAATTGTGAGAAATAAACAGTTTCTTGTTAAGAAAACAGGATGTTAATTGGCAGCACATGAAAAGGATTATTTCTATTTTAGAAAAATATTTTTATTTGCAAAACGGTTTTCAGTAAATTTCTAATCCTTATAATGTCATTATTTTCAATAAAATATGAAACAATTTAAGCATGAAAACATTACGTACTATATTATTATTTCAAACCTTTATTATTTTGATTAATTTTCCGGTTATTGCCCAGGAAACAGAATTTTTCAATGATGTTGAAGAAGATATCCAGATAGCGGCAGATCTATTTCGCCGGGGCAGATACAGTGCAGCATATCTTCAATATGAAAAGGTTCAGCAACAAGTGGATCCAAAGTCGGAAATATATTCTGAAGCTTTGTATTTTAAATCTGTTTCTGCCATGAAAGCGGGATATTCTTCAGGTTATAAAATGTTAGAAAAGTTCATATCAGAACATCCCGAGAGCCCGTATATTGGCCGGGCATGGTTTAATCTGGGTGATTACCAGTTTGATAAAAGGCATTATCCGGCCGTACTTACCAGTTACAGTCATGTTGACAATTCCGCCCTGGATGAAAATGAGCAGATAACATTAAAATATCAAAGCGGGTATTCAAATCTTATGATGGAAAATAATGATCAGGCAATCGATTATTTTTATGACATTAAAGACAAGAATCATATATACAGCAGGCCTGCAACATATTACTGGGCGCATTTAATGTATCTTGATGAAAATTATCAGTCGGCGCTCGAAGGTTTCTCAAAACTGAATGGTGACCTTGTATATTCAAGGTTTATACCGGTGTATGTCAGCCATATTTATTACAAACAGCAGAAATACAATGAAGTGGTAAACTATACCACTGGTATTATTGATGATGTAGAAGAAGAGCATAAAAGTGAGTTATCGAAAATTATAGGTGATTCCTATTTCCATCTCCGGGAATATGAAAATGCTATCCCGTATCTTGAATTCTACTATGAAACACCTGGGTCCAAGACACGTGAAGACAATTACATCCTGGGTTATTGTTATTATGACCAGGGTCGCTATGACAAGGCTGTGCCCCTTCTTGAGAATGCTTCAAAGGGGAAAGATGAAATGGCTCAGAATGCTTATTATCACCTGGCCGATTCATATATTAAGCTTGACGAAAAGGAAAAGGCCAGGGTTGCATTTGAAGCTGCTTCACAGTTTGATTTTAATGAAAGAATAAAAGAAGATGCGTTGTTCAGTTTTGCCAAGCTTACCTATGAATTATCTTATTCCCCTTTCAACGAGACTATCAAAGCTTTCGAACGTTATATTTCCCTGTATCCCGATTCAGAAAGGAATACGGAAGCATACCGTTACCTGACGGAGGTATTTATGGTAACCCGTAATTACAGTGATGCGATAAATGCCATTGAAAAAATTGAAGTAAAATCGACCGAGATCAAGAGGGCTTACCAGCGTGTCACTTTTTACCGCGGCCTCGAGCTTTTCAATAATCTGGCATACAATCAGGCTATTGACTATTTTGATATTTCTCTGGAAAATGGCAGCCATGACAGGGAACTTAATGCCCGTGCCCTATTTTGGAAAGCTGAAGCATTATACAGGGTGGGCGACTATCAAAATTCTGTAGCATCCTATTCTGAATTTCTGAATACCCCGGGCGCTTTTTCACTTGCGGAATTTAAAGATGCTGAATATAATTTGGGTTATGCATATTTTAAGCTTAAGGATTACAGGCAGGCCGCCTTGCATTTCCGGAATTATATCAATTCCCTCGATGAGCAACGTACTGAAAAAGTGGCGGATGCGTTTAACCGGGTAGGTGATTATTACTTTTTCAATACCGATTATTCTTCAGCCGGCAAAAATTACAGGAAAGCTTATGATATGAAAATATTTGAACCTGATTATTCACTTTATCAAATAGCTTTTTGTCTTGGTTTACAACAGGATCAGCGGGGTAAGATCAATTCCCTGGAGCTCCTGCGGACTGATTTTCCCGATTCCGATTATGCTGATGACGCCATATATGAATTGGGACGCACACATGAGAGGATGGGTAATAACAGCCAGGCTATCCTGAATTACAAGTATATCATTTCAAAGTATCCTGAAAGTTTTTTGTATAAGAAGGCGCTTTTACAACTGGGATTGATTAATTATAACAGTGGAGATATGGCAAAAGCTTTAGAACAATATAAGGAGGTGGTTGAAAAATTTCCCGGTACCCAGGAATCGCAGACTGCTCTGCTTGGCATAAAGAATTGTTATGTTGAAATGAATAATATTGATGCCTATTTTGATTACAATAGAAATCTTGGTAGTGGTGCAAGTGTGACTACTTCTGAAAGGGACTCTTTAACATATATGGCTGCGGAACGTCTTTATATGTCCGGCAACGAGCGGGCAGCAGATCAATTACAGAAGTATTTACAGGAATTTCCAAATGGCAGTTTTGCAATTAATGCACATTTCTATCTGGCGGACCTGCTATATAAAGACGGCAGTTATGCAAGGGCTAACGAACATTATTTATATGTAGCAGGGCAACCAAATAATATTTTCAGTGAACAGGCCTTATCAAAATCATCTGAACTAACATTTAATGCCGGTATGTACAGTGAGGCTCTTGATCTTTTTGACAAGCTTGAATCTGTTGCAAACAGTAAATGGAATATTTTAAAGGCATATACAGGACAGATGCGGTGCCACTTCCGGCTGGATCATTACAAGGAGGCCATTGAAGCTGCCAACAAGGTCATTAATTACAAAGAGGTAAATGAGGCATGGCTGAGAGAGGCCAATTATATATCCGGTAAATCATATTTTCTTTCAGGTGATTTGAACAGAGCTATTTCTCCGTTAAAAGAGGTTGCAACCGATACCAAGCTGGAACAGGGCGCTGAAGCAAAATTTCTTATTTCCGGAATTTATTACAGGCAGAATAATGTGCAGAAAGCAGAGGATGAGATCATGGATTTTATTTCAAAAGGGACACCTTTCCAGTATTGGCTTGGCAAAGCCTTTCTCCTGCTGGCTGATATTTACACCGGCAGGAATGATCTTTTCCAGGCCAAGCATACTCTCAGGAGCGTAGTAGAAAATTATAGCGTTGAAGATGACGGTATAAAAGCTGAAGCAAAGGAAAAACTTAATGAGATTGAGACCCGGGAGCAGATTGAACAGCAGGAAGCCAGGGACAGTTCCTTTCAATTAAAAATAAATAATAATTAAATAATTTGGCTATGATTCGAAAATCATTCACATATATTTTTATTGGTTATTTTATAATTATCACCTGGCCGGGGTTTGCACAGAGAGACACTACCCTCAGGCGCGAAGTTGAGGTGGTGAAGGCTTATGATCCCACCATCTCAGATGCCAATAAAATAAGCAGCATGCCCAAAATTGAGGATACCGGGCATAAGAAACCCGATTTTAATTACAGTATTTTTAGCCAGCCTGTATTCAATACTTTTTCCGTGAATACACTTAAAGCTGCCACTTTTTCTTCTCACCGCACCGAAGAAGAGGGGTTTGGCATGATACAGGCCGGAATTGGCAATTACAATCGCCCCTACGGAGAATTATTCTTCAATGGAAGGAATTTGAAAAATACAATTTTCGGTCTGCATGGCAGGCATCTTTCTTCACACGGACGACTTACACTGGAAGGAGGAGACCGCGTAAATGCGCCATTCTCCGAAAATCAGGCCGAAATGTTTGTGAAGCATTTTTTTAATAATTCCGTTCTCTCAGTGAAGCTTGATTTTAACCGGAATGGTTTCAGATATTATGGTTATCCGGGCGATTCCATACCGGGAGTGCTGAAAAATGATGGCCAGGATATCAATTTTCTGGGTTCCGGCCAGGCATTTTCAAAAGGCGGATTAAAAATTGATCTTAAAAATACTTCTGCCGGAGCAGATGATTTTGTATTTGATTTTGACTTTTTGTATCACTATTTTGGAACCAGGACAGGCCAGCGTGAGCATTTCGGTGAATTTATTGCTGATGTGAGAAAACCTTACGATAAAGGGACGGGTTTCCTGAAGGCAGGAGTTATGGTTTTTAATGTTGACGAGATATTTAACCGTTATATGATGGATTTTGGTGAGAAGCAGCAGATATGGCTGACTGCGCAGCCATCATACAGGCTCGGGGGAGATATAGCTAATATAGAGCTGGGAGCGAAAGGCTGGTTCATCCTTGATAATAATGCGGATGCCATTGCGAAATTGGCTCCGAATATTAAGATTAATTTTGTGCCGGTTAAGGAGATAATCAGTATTTATGCGGGAGTTGACGGTAATTATATACCAAACTATTACTCAAGGATAGCCTATGAAAATCCGTTTGCCGATCCTTTTCACGATGTAAAGAATACTCATGAACAATTACATTTTTTCGGCGGTTTCGATGGGAAATTTTCAAGTAATACAAATTTTAAAATTTCGGCCGGTTATTCTATGCTAAAAGATAAACCTTTTTATTACCTGTTTAAATACCTTTACCAGCCACCAGGCAGCACATCCTCCTTAATTCTGGCGGATAATGATTTTGATATATTGTATGACGATTGTGATTTGTTGAAATTTAATCTCGAGATCTTTCACACCTCTTTTGAAAAAATTAACCTTCTGTTGTCAGGGAATTACTATATGTTTACCATGAAAAGCCAAAAGGAGCCATGGAATCTTCCCTCCTGGGATGCAAAATTTTCATTTGGATATGAAATAACCAAACAGCTGGACGTTTCTGTGGACCTGTTCTTTACCGGTTCCCGTAAAGCTCTTGTTATTGAGGTTCCTGTGGAAGATCCGCGTCCCCTGAACTATAACGAATTGCTTGAAATTGAAGGGTTACAGCATAATTCTCATAACCTGCCGACTATTTTTGATTTGAATTTTAATGCTGCATATAAAATTACAGAGCGGTTTTCAATATTTACCCGCTTGAATAATTTTGGCTTCCGGAAGTATCAACGATGGTTTGGTTATCCTGTTCAAAGTTTTAATGTATTGGGAGGACTGAGTTATTCATTTTAGATTTTTCAGGCATATAGTAAAAAATACTTTTATACTTATTTTCAGCACACTTTTTATGCTCATTTTCAGGTTTATAACTTGTTGAAAAAATAGTATTAAAAACTTATTCAAACCCCATTCCGGACGGTTAATTTTAGTATCTTTGCGGCATGGTTTCAGAGATTTATCCATGCCAATGTAAAATATTGACTACCAATGTAATAATCAAAAGGATACATTTAGATATCTTTATTGGATGTTATTTTTTATTTCAACGATTTTTAAGTGAGAATAATATAAAAGAGAAATGAACGAGATAGACAAAAAAGTTATCCCGGAAGGGAATAGTGGTAATTATTCTGCGGAAAGCATTCAGGTGCTTGAGGGATTGGAAGCTGTTAGGAAAAGGCCTGCCATGTATATTGGAGATGTTAATGAAAAGGGGCTTCACCACCTGGTGTATGAGGTGATTGATAATTCGATAGATGAGGCTCTTGCAGGATACTGTAAAAATATAGAAGTAATTATTCATCCTGATAATTCAGTTACCGTAAGAGATGACGGCCGCGGAATTCCCACAGAAATACATTCAAAGGAGAACAGGTCAGCGTTGGAAGTAGTTATGACAGTGTTGCATGCAGGGGGGAAGTTTAATAAGGATTCTTATAAAGTTTCAGGTGGATTGCACGGTGTCGGGGTTTCATGTGTAAATGCGCTTTCCTCAAACCTTAAAGTGGAAGTTCACCGTGATGGGAAAATATGGATGCAGGAATATTCTATCGGCCGCCCCAAATATTCTGTTAAAGTAGTTGGTGAATCTGATATGTCAGGTACAATTGTTACATTTAAGCCTGATGAGTCTATTTTCCTGATTACTGAATATAAATATGAAATTCTCTCTGCCCGCTTGAGGGAACTGGCCTTCCTAAATGCAGGGATCAGGCTTTTATTGGTTGATGAGCGTGAAAAGGATGATAACGGGGAATATAAGTCCGAAACCTTTTTTTCAAAGGAGGGACTGAAAGAATTTGTTGATTACCTTGACAATACCAGGGTAAAATTAACACCTGAGATAATTCACATTATTACCGAAAAGAATGAAATACCCGTTGAGATTGCAATGCAGTACAACACCACCTTCTCAGAAAATATACATTCTTATGTAAACAATATAAACACAATTGAAGGAGGTACACATTTAACAGGCTTTCGGAGAGGGCTTACACGCACATTGAAAAATTATGCCGAACAGTCAGGTATGTTGAGTAAGCTTAAATTCGATATAAACGGGGATGATTTTCGTGAGGGGTTAACCAGTGTGATCTCCGTAAAAGTTGCCGAGCCTCAGTTTGAAGGACAAACAAAAACAAAATTGGGAAATTCCGATGTAAGTCTTGCTGTCGATCAGGCAGTAAGTGAGGTGCTTACACATTATCTGGAAGAAAATCCCAAGTCTGCCAGGACAATCGTCAATAAAGTTATTATGGCAGCACAGGCAAGGCATGCTGCAAGGAAAGCACGTGAAATGGTCCAGCGTAAGAATTCCCTGAGCGGAGGGGGATTGCCGGGTAAACTGAGTGACTGTTCAGAAAAAGATCCATCCTTGTCAGAAATTTTTCTGGTGGAGGGAGATTCAGCAGGAGGAACAGCCAAACAGGGCCGTGACAGGCGTTTTCAGGCAATCCTACCGCTTCGCGGGAAAATTTTAAATGTTGAGAAAGCCATGCAGCATAAAATATTTGAAAATGAGGAAATAAAAAATATTTTTACTGCATTGGGAGTGACAATCGGGACTGAGGAAGATTCAAAGGCTTTGAATATTGAGAAGCTGAGGTATCATAAAATAATTATCATGACCGACGCCGATGTTGATGGCAGTCATATTGATACACTTATCATGACTTTTTTCTTCAGGTATATGCAGGATCTGATCCAAAAGGGTCATCTTTATATTGCAACTCCTCCTTTATATCTTTTGAAAAAGGGTAAAAAAGAGGCATACGCATGGACTGAGCAACAGCGTGTCAAAATTGTTAATGAATGGGCAGGCGGAATTGAAAGCAATATTCACATCCAGAGGTACAAAGGCCTGGGAGAGATGAATTCTGAGCAGTTGTGGGAAACAACTATGAATCCAGGGAACCGGACACTGCAACAGGTAACTATAGAAAATGCGGCTGAGGCGGATCACATATTCTCCATGCTTATGGGTGATGATGTGCCTCCAAGAAGAAAATTCATCGAGGAGCATGCAACTTATGCAAATATTGATGTATAGATAAAATTCCGGGACAGGCCGGCATATTTGGTAATTCAGCTTTTGTGTATTCCTGACAAAAGGTCTTGCGGATAAATAAGCATATTTTTTTGTCAGTTATATTATCTTTTATTAACAATTTAGAATCCTGATTGTTAAAATATATGAAATGATTGTCCTAAGTTACAATATTTTGTGGCAGTGGCAGTATATTTGTATTGTTCTCAGCACATTTATTAAAATATAATTTTAAAATCTAATTTTTTGCAATATGAAGGACTTAAAAAAATTTGGTTTTACATTTTTAATTGTAATTGCCAGTTCATTAATAGCTGTTTGGGTTTACAGTTCATTTTTTGATGATCCGGAAATGATAACTGTTACTGAGGAGCAACCCATAAGATATGCTAATCTGCCGGATGGTGCTCAGGGTAACCTGCCTGACCTTACTTTTGCTGCTGAAAAATCGATACATTCCGTAGTTCATATAGCCACTCAATCTTACCGGGGAGGCGGCTGGTCAAGCGGCAATCCTTTTTTCGATGAATTTTTCGGATTGCCCCGGAGTCAGGAACCGAGTATTGCCAGGGGTTTTGGTTCGGGAGTGATTCTTTCTGAGGACGGGTTTATTGTTACAAACAATCATGTTATTGATAGAGCTCATAAAATAAAGGTTATTCTGAATGACAAGAGGGAATTTGATGCACGGCTTGCAGGAGCTGATCCTTCAACCGATATTGCCCTTTTAAAAATTGAAGCTGAAGATCTTCCGTTTATTACTTATGGTAACTCGGATGATCTGATGCTGGGTGAATGGGTTTTGGCAGTCGGAAATCCTTTTAACCTGACTTCCACTGTTACTGCTGGTATTATAAGCGCCCGGGCAAGAAATCTCGGCATTAATGCTGATCAGTATTCCATCGAATCATTTATACAGACGGATGCTGCAGTCAATCCCGGGAACAGCGGCGGAGCTTTAGTTAACCAACAGGGATTACTGGTTGGGATAAATACAGCTATAGCTTCACAGACAGGGTCTTATGCAGGATATTCTTTTGCTGTGCCGGTTTCAATAGTTGAGAAGGTAGTTGAGGATCTGAAGGAATTCGGAGAGGTACAGCGTGCATTGCTTGGCGTGAATATTCGCGATGTCACTGCAGCCCTTGCAGAAGAAGAAAACATTGACGAATTTGAAGGAGTTTTTGTAGTTGATGTTACTGAGAATGGCGCCGCTAAAGAGGCAGGTATTAAATCGGGGGATGTGATAATCAGCATAGACGGGAGAAATGTAAATTCATCGGCTGAACTGCAGGAGAAGATCAGTCAGTACCGTCCCGGTGATGATGTTAAGATTATTGTTAAAAGAGATGGTAACAGGAAACAATTTACGGCGACATTACGTAATAAACATGGAGACACACAAATTGTACGTGATAATGTTTCTGTTTTAGGAGCCCGTTTTGAAACAATAAGCGAAAGTGAAAAAAGGGATCTGGAAATAGAATATGGAATAAAAATTGTGGAGTTAAAAAGTGGAAAATTAAAAGATGCAGGATTAAGTGAGGGATTTATAATTACTCATGTTAATAAAAATCCGATATATAAGATAGATGATTTAAAAAGAGAGATAGGAAATGCCAGGGGAGGAATTTTAATAGAAGGAATTTACCCCGATGGCGAGTTGGCTTATTTTGTATTTGGAATTGATTAAGTTTGATTTTAACAAACTGATAACATTCATTTAGGAAATAGCTTTCTTGTCGGTTGTTAATAATAAATAATATATTTTTGCAGGTTTTTTAAGTAGAGTTTTATGAGACAGCTAAAGATCACAAAATCCATAACTAACAGAGAAAGCGCCTCTTTGGATAAATATCTTCAGGAAATTGGGAAAGAGGAACTTATTACAGTTGAAGAAGAAGTAGAATTGGCCCAGCGCATAAAGAAGGGTGATCAGGCTGCTTTGGAAAAGTTGACAAGAGCTAACCTCCGTTTTGTTGTTTCAGTTGCAAAACAGTACCAGAATCAGGGACTTAGTTTACCTGATCTTATTAATGAGGGAAATCTGGGCTTGATCAAAGCAGCAGAGAAATTTGATGAAACGCGCGGGTTCAAATTTATTTCTTATGCGGTGTGGTGGATAAGGCAATCTATTTTGCAGGCTTTGGCTGAGCAGTCAAGGATTGTTCGTTTGCCTCTGAACCAGGTAGGGTCATTAAATAAGATAAATAAAGCTTTTTCAAAATTTGAACAGGAGCACGAGCGTAAGCCTTCACCTGAAGAATTGGCCAAGTCACTTGAATTATCACCTGATAAGGTATCTGATACATTACGGGTTTCAGGCCGTCACGTGTCGGTTGATGCTCCTTTTGTGGATAGTGAAGACAATAGTCTTCTGGATATATTGGTAAATAATGATTCTCCCAATGCAGACCGTACACTAATTCAGGAGTCGCTTGCACGTGAAATTCATCGCGCACTTGCAACTCTTACTGAAAGAGAAGCTGATATAATACGTTTATTCTTTGGAATCGGATGCCAGGAAATGACGCTGGAGGAAATAGGCGAGCGCTTCGGCCTTACACGTGAAAGGGTTCGCCAGATCAAAGAGAAGGCGATACGTCGCCTCAGACATACTTCAAGAAGTAAGTTATTGAAAACTTATCTGGGATAAAGAAAACAGTTTAAGAAATACATAAAAAATAATTACCCTTTTGACAGGATGGTTGTCTTAAGGGTAATTTTTTTAGGGGGATTTTCTGGTAAGCATTACGATATTTTCAACATGATGAGTGTGAGGGAACATATCCACAGGTTGTACCCTGATAACAGAATAATGATTTCTCATAATTGAGATATCCCTTGCCTGTGTGGCAGGATTGCAACTTACATATACAATCTTCCCAGGCATAATTTCCAGTATTTTTTTTACCACCTCATTATGCATACCTGCCCTTGGGGGATCTGTGATTATAACATCAGGACGGCCATATTCATTAACGAAACCTGTGTTAAGGATATCTTTAATATCGCCTGCGAAAAATAAGGTGTTTCTGATATTATTTATGGAAGCATTTTTTTTTGCATCGGCAATTGCATCATCGACATATTCAATGCCAATGACTTTTTTTGCTTTTCCTGCTACATAATTAGCAATTGTGCCGGTCCCGGTATAAAGGTCGAATACAGTCTCACTCCCGGTAAGTCCGGCAAAATTGAGAACTTCCTTATATAATATGTGAGCCTGCTCAGGGTTTGTCTGATAGAAACTTTTCGGGCCTATCCTGAATTTAAGGCCTTCCATCTCCTCGGTGATATAATCTCTTCCTTCGAATAATTCAATATTTTGATCAGTTATGGTGTCATTTCCTTTGGAATTAATGACATACATAAGAGAAGTAATTTCAGGAAATTCATTCTCTACTGCACTTAGCAGTTTATTTATGGCAGAAACTTCATTACGGAAAAAAGAGATAACAACCATCGTTTCACCGGCAGTACTTGTTCTTATGATCAAAGTCCTCAGAAATCCTTTTTGTTCACGGATATCAAAAAACTCCAGATGATTTTCCAGTGCGTAATGATAAATAAAATTCCTTATTTCATTAGAAGGAGATTTTTGCAGCCAGCATTTGTCTATTTTGATCACTTTATCAAACATGCCGGGTGCATGGAACCCAAGGGCATTATTTTCTGAAAAATTCTTTCCTGATCTTATTTCTTCAGGTGACAACCATCTTTTATTTGAAAATGTAAACTCAAGCTTGTTTCTGTAAAAGGTAATATTTTCAGAACCTTTTATCGGTTGGATTTTTGGTAAATCCAATCCCCCGATTCTTAATAACTGATCTGCTACCTGTTTCTGTTTATAATAAAGCTGGGTTTCATAACCCAGATGTTGCCATTTACAACCTCCGCAATCGCCAAAATGTGAACAAAAAGGTTTTACCCTCTCTGGTGAGTACTCATGAATTTTTGTAACAACCGCCTCCTGATAATTTTTACGCTTTTTTGTCACTTGTAAGTCAACAACATCGCCGGGAGCGACAAACTTTGTAAAAATCACCATATTATTTACTTTTGCCAAAGCCTTTCCCTCAGAACCTATCTCCTCAATACGGATTTTTTCGTAAAATGGTTTTACCTTTTTATTGCTCATTTTTTATGCAAATATAGTATTTACAGGCGATACAGATAAAAATAACTATAAATTTACATTCCCAAATATACAACGATTTTCCCATTTTGGGAAAACAGGACATTTATGAGTAAATTGCTGTCATTTTACTTTTTACCTGTTATAATGTTAGAAAATTTTTTGTATATATTTGCTACTAGATTTAATGGTTGGTTTTATTTTCCAGAATAAAATTAAAAACTAAAAGGGGAAAGCATCTTCTGTATTTATGATTGGTTTTGTGTTTAGGGGTTTGTAAATCATCAATCATCTTCAAAAGCGTCCATAGCTTTCCCCTTTCTTC
>CAZIOB010000035.1:0-54466 GCA_964540755.1 uncultured Prolixibacteraceae bacterium
TATACCAGGTGGTTTTTGATGATTCAACAATGACAATGTACGAAAAGAAAGGTGATAAATTATTAAATACCTACCAGGCAACATGGTCACTCGGTGGCAGAAATGTTTTCTGCTTTCTTGTGCCTTTAGAAAAGGGCAAGCTGCAAACAATTCCACTGGCATACGACATGAACCGCGATACATGGTTTAACTATCCGCAGTCAGCCGTACGGCATTTCGTGGAAAATGACGTGGATGAGGCTCTTCCGTGGAAAGACCGCATGTACACATTCAATACAGGTTGTTACAATTGTCATGTGAGCCAGCTTAGTTCCAATTTCGACCTCGCTACCGACACTTATAAAACAACCTGGCGTGAAGCCGGCATTAATTGTGAAACCTGTCATGGCCCAAGTGCAGAGCATGTCAGGGTATGCCAGGAGGCTGAAAAGAAGGGCGAGGTCCCTGAAGACCTGAAAATAATTATAACAAGTACTTTTACACCTGCACAACATGATGCTTCCTGCTCTTCTTGTCATGCTAAATGCAATCCGATCACTTCCAGCTATATGCCGGGAGAACCTTTCTTTGACAATTTTAACCTTACAACCCTGGAGGATCCTGATTTCTACCCTGACGGCCGTGATCTGGGAGAAAACTATACATATACCGGTTGGCTGATGAATCCCTGCAAACAGGCCAGCAATCTGAATTGCGCTACCTGTCATACTTCAAGCGGACGCAACCGTTTCAAGGATAATCCCAATGATGCCTGTATTTCCTGTCATGCAGATAAAGGGGAGGAACTTACTGAACATACAAGGCATGAAGCAGACAGCGAAGGATCAGTCTGTATAAACTGCCATGCGCCTACAAGGGAATTTGTCGGGCGCTTCCTGCGCAGTGACCACTCCTTCAGGCCACCCATGCCCGAGGCAACAATAAAGTTCGGATCACCCAATGCCTGTAATCAGTGTCATGATGATAAATCCCCTGAATGGGCCAATAAAATCGTTAAGGAAAGGGACAATCCTGATTACCAGGAAGAAACTCTTTATTGGGGGCAACTGATCAAAGAGGCACGGGAATCTGAGTGGGGCCGGCTGGATGAAATGCTTGCAATAATTGATGAAAACAGGTATAACGAAGTATTAGTTACCTCTTTCCTGCGACTATTAGCTGGTTGTCCTGAAGAAAAAAAGTGGGATACTGTTATTAATGCGCTCAAAACAAATGAATCACCTTTGGTCAGAGCTGCAGCAGCTACTTCCCTCTCGGGATATTCCTCAGAAAATGCAATACAAGCCCTGGTAAATGCTGCGGGAGACGATTACCGCCTTGTACGTATATCAGCAGCCCTGTCGTTGTCAGGAATCACTGGAACCCATCTATCACCGGCAGATTCCGTAACCGTGGCAAAGGCAACGGAAGAATATCTTAATTCACTTGTTGCCCGTCCCGACGACTGGAGCTCTCATTATAACAAAGGCCTTTTTTATCAAAACAGGGGCAATAACCGGGAAGCGCTTAATTCATACGAGACTGCCTCCCGCTTATACCCGGAAGCTATAATGCCTCTTATCAACAGTAGTGTGCTCTATTCCTATTCCGGCAATACATCAAAAGCTGAAGAAAATCTCAAAAAAGCCCTGAAGGTCGATCCAGATAATGAAGCTGCTAATCTGAACCTCGGATTACTACTTGCCGAACATGGGAAAATGCAGGAAGCTGAACAGGCCCTTCTTACGGCACTGAAGGCAAACCCCGGGCAGGCTGTTGCTGCTTATAACCTGAGCGTTATCTCTTCACAACGAAGTATGAATGAAGCAGTTAAATATGCCAGAATAGCCAGGGATGCCAGTCCGGAAGATCCCAAATATGCCTATACCCTTGCCTACTATCTTGTTCAAACCAAACAGGATGATGAAGCAGTAACAATATTAAAAAAACTTATTTCTGACCATCCTCTTTATCTCAGTGCAGTGAGCTTTCTGGCCGATATTTATATGAGGGAGGGCAAAATAGAAGAGACTAAAAAACTATATGAGCAAACTCTTAAAACAGAAGGGTTACAGGAAAGGGACAGGACAGCCATACGCCAGGCGCTTGATGCATTGCGGAACTCCTGACAAATATTAAACGGACATATAACAAGACTTTTCAACATTGAGCTTGCTTCGAATAGTCAAAAAACAAAAATATTTGGAAAAGCCATATAAGTAAAAAATTCTATATCAATTTTTTAAATTTTTGTTCAAATACTTTTTTGGTTATATGTAAGAGTGCACTCAACATTTAAAAGAAATAATTAAATATAATAACTATGCTGATCGTAATTTCACCGGCAAAAACACTTGATTATAAAAATCCCTCCCCTGTATCACAATACTCTGTCCCGGTAATGCTGGACGACTCAGAAAAGCTGGCAGGGAAACTACGGGAAATGACAGTAGATGAGATCGCAGAATTAATGGGAATATCATCCTCGCTTGCATATACCAATTATGAGCGTTTTCAAACCTGGCACACCCCTTTTACCCCGGAAAATGCCAAACAGGCTGTATTTGCTTTTAACGGGGGTGTTTATACCGGACTGGATGCTGCTTCACTACCTGAAAAGAAACTGGAACAAGCTCAAAAGAAGTTGTTGATTTTGTCGGGACTGTACGGAGTGCTGAAACCTCTCGACCTTATCCAGCCTTACCGACTGGAAATGGGGACAAAATTTGGTTATGACAAGGCAAAAGATCTATATTCCTTCTGGAAAGATAAAATTACTGAGGAGGTCCGGAATTCCATCAGAAGGTCAGGAAATAACATACTTGTTAACCTTGCATCCAATGAATACTACAAATCTATAGACACTGATAAGCTTGATTCCCGGATCATAACACCTGAATTCAAAGACATGAAAAATGGGAAATACAAAATTATCTCTTTTTATGCTAAAAAGGCCCGGGGCTTAATGACACGTTTCATCATTGAAAATGATATTGATGAAGAAGACCGGTTACAGGCATTCGATTACGACGGTTATAATTATAACTCCAGGTTGTCTGAGCCGGGAAAACCTGTCTTTACAAGAGGTTAAGGAATAATTAAATATATGTACCCTGTATTGTCTTTTCCTAAAAAAAAGCGATAAGGAGATCGATATGAATTCTTATATATTAAATTATTCAGAACAGTTTATCATTTTCCCTGTAACTTATCAGCCATAGCATCAGCTAACCTGATTAGCTGTTTGCTATTGTCCTCCTTAAGAGATCCTTTTTCCTCTACCGGATCATAAACAAGTTCCCATTTTATCTTTTCAGCAAATAGTTTCAGGTTTTTAACACCTCCCCCGCTCCAGGAAAAATTACCGAATATTCCAAGGTAATGATCCTTTGGCGATATCTCTTCAATAAGTGACACCAGATTCTGAACAGATGGAAATAATGTATTATTATAAGCAGCGCTGCCCACAATAAACCCTTTATACTTGAAAATATCATTAATTATATAAGAAGGATGTGTTTTTGAAACATCATAAATCCTTATGTTTTTGATTCCCCTGACGGCAAGCCTGCGGGCAATAACTTCCGCCATTGCCATTGTGTGGCCATACATTGAGCCGTAAGCTATTACCACTCCCGTATCAAGCTCATAACTGCTCCATTTATTGTATCGCTTTAATATCCATCCGGGATCATTTCTCCATACAGGCCCGTGTGTAGGAGCTATTATCTTTATTTCAAAAGGCTCAAGTTTCTTAATGGCTCTTTGTGTATGAGGACAATACTTACCAACAATATTGGTAAAATAACGCATGGTTTCTTCCTCCCGGAACTCCAGGTTTAGCTCATCATCAAATACTCCTCCGTCAAGGGTTCCGAAACTTCCGAATGCATCACCGGAAAACAGTATCTTATTCTTCTCTTCATAAGTAACCATTGTCTCAGGCCAGTGAACCATCGGAATAGTCTGAAACTGAAGTAAATGTTTGCCTGGCTTCAGAGTGTCGCCGTCATCTATGATTTTGATATTTTTATGATTCAGATAAAAATTTTCTATTAATCCAAAGGTTCTTTTATTGCCGGTGATAATAATTCCGGGATATTTTTTAACCACAGCCTTTATAGCTCCTGAGTGATCGGGTTCCATGTGGTTAACAACCAGGTAATCAATCTTACGGCCGCCAATAATCTCTTCTATTGAATCAAGATATTCATCTGTAAAAGAATGCTCTACAGTGTCAATCAGAACAATTTTCTCATCAACTATCAGATAAGAATTGTATGAAATCCCATACGGAACAGGCCATAAATTCTCAAAAAGATGTATCCGCCTGTCGTTGTATGACAGGAAATAAATGTTGTCTGTAATATTCACATATTGCATAATCCGGTTAATTTATATTTGGTGACTAATTTAAATATTTTGCAGTTGTAAAAAAAGCTAAAAACTTGATACTGTAATAATGTGTTATATTTGAACGTTAAATAAAATAAGCCTGATTTGGGGAGTGAAAAACAATAAGATCCTGTATTTGGCAGATTTATAAACTAATATAAATATTTAAATATCAACTTTTATTAATTTTGAATAATTAACTTTTATCGATATTTGACGATAAGATATAGTACTACCTGACTATCTGAAATGAGATCGTTATTAAACTATACAGTGTAAGTTAATATTAAAAGAAAGGTAATTGATGACTTTAAATAAAAAAAGCAAGTTATTATTGTTTCCAAAGGTTGGAAAATTCATTATAGTCTTTTTTACCGTTGCTCTGCTGATTGTCGGACTGCGAGCCTATCAGTTATACAATTACATATTTAAGGATAATGTAAAAAATGAATATATTCTTATAATTCCCGAAGGAGCCGGCTTTGAACAGGTGCTCGACAGCCTGGAAGCTAATGATGTTTTAATAAATTACAAAGCATTCAAATGGGTCTCTAAAAAGAAGAATTATCCGGAAGCTGTTAAGCCGGGCCGTTATATAATAAGGGAAGATCTGAATACCAATCAGTTAGTTAATATACTCAGGGGAGGGATACAGGAACCTGTAAATGTTATCTTTAATAATGTAAGGTTTAAAGAGGAGCTGGCGGGAAAGATTAGTGGTTATATTGAGGCTGATTCGGCCTCAATTCTTGAATTATTTTCCGATACCGATAAAATTGAGAAATTAGGATTTAATCCAGAAACATTTAAGGCTATGTTTATTCCTAACACATATGAATTTTACTGGACAACCACAGCTGAAGAATTTGCGGAGAGGATGAAGCAGGAATTTGATGAATTCTGGAATGAAGAAAGAAAATCAAGGGCTAAAGCTATCGGACTGACACCTGTTGAAGTCACAACACTGGCATCGATAGTGGCTGAAGAGACAGCCAGGGCTGATGAATTAAAGCGCGTTGCGGGATTATATGTCAACCGCCTTAAGCGGGGAATACCCCTACAGGCCGATCCGACTGTCAGGTTTGCAATGGGTGATTTCTCCGTTAACCGGATACTGAACAGCCATCTTGAGACTGACTCTCCTTATAATACGTATAAGAATCCCGGATTACCTCCCGGACCGATCAACTTCCCTGAAATTGCAGCTATTGATGCTGTATTGTATCACGAAGATCATAATTTCATTTTTATGTGCGCACGCGGAGACTTTTCAGGATACCATAATTTTTCAACTACCCTCACGGAACATAATCTTAATGCCAACAAATACCGGCAGGCTCTTGATGAGAATAAAATATGGAAATGATCAAATACAGTTCACCTCTCTTTCCAGCTCAATGCCAAACTTTCCATAAACCGAGCGCCTGATCTTTTCTGAAAGGAGATAGATTTCTTTTCCGGTGGCCCCGCCATGGTTAACTATCACCAGGGCCTGCCTGTCATGTACACCTGCACCGTTTTCACGATACCCTTTCCATCCGGCTTTTTCAATGAGCCAGCCGGCTGCCAGCTTAACTAATCCTGTCCCTGCAGGATAAACAGGCACTCCCGGCCATTCCACCCTGATCTTTTCAGCAGTTGCCTCATCAACAACAGGATTCTTGAAGAAACTTCCTGCATTGGATATTTCTTTTACATCGGGTAATTTTGAGGAACGTATGCCGATCACTGCAGTTCTGACAGTTTGCAATGAACATTTACCAAGTGAGTTCACATCATTTTCCAGCTGCCCGTAGCTGAGATTATATTCAGGATATTTATCGAGGCGGAAAACCACAGAAGTAATTACCAGGCGGTTTTTAAACTCCCTTTTAAAGATGCTGTCGCGATATGCAAATTCACATTCCTTACCGGTAAATTCAATATTCTTTTTTGAAATAAGATCATAACCCCGCACCAATTCAATAACATTACCGGCTTCCTGTCCGTAAGCCCCGATATTCTGTACAGGCGAAGCACCCACATTGCCAGGTATAAACGATAAATTTTCCACACCTCCCAGTCCGGCATCAACGCAGTATTTGACAAAATCATCCCAAACCTCCCCTGCCCTGGCCTCCAGCCATACAAAATTGCTGTCTTCTTTCAAATACTTTATCCCCGGCATACCAGGATGTAATACCAGTCCATTAAAATCATTGATGAAAAGCATATTGCTGCCTCCGCCCAGTATAAGGACAGGAATATCTTCAGGTATTTTCTTCTCACTGAAAAAATTATACAGATCCTCTGTTTCGGTAAATTCAAAAAAATACCGTGCATTTGAATCCACTCCAAATGTATTATGAGCTTTTAATGAATAGTTCTCAAAAAAACGTACCATGAGCAAAGTTTCTGCAAAGATAGAGTAATATGATAATAGACAGAATAATTTTTGTGAAAGATAATTTCCCTTTTTAATCATAAGAAACCAAATTTTTCAAATAAAACACAAAAATCACAGATTGACCGGTAAATAACTCATCCTGATTATGCAAATAAAAAAATATTACTTTCGTTATATTTTGTTCCAATATATTTCGAGCTTTTGATCAAGAAAATTAATATGCTACTCTACTTTTATTAGAGTATAAATTATTATTTTAGTTGGCTCTGAGCCCTTTAACGCAAAATCATGGATAAAAGATTAAAATAAATTATTTAATGCTGACAATCCCTGAGTAGAGAAATAAATGTATAAATATACCTGATGCTACTTTTAAATATAGTTAATCAAGGAATTAAAAAAGATCATAAAAAATTGAAAATAATATAGTTAAATAAAACTAATAACTGATTAATGAGAATATCATTCCTCTGTTAAAAACAAACAAAACTAAAATTACAATATTATAAATTAACCCTGTCATCATTTATATAAGAAACCGATAAATATATAGTAATGACCACTATATTTATCTATTACATATTAAACGAACACACAAATTCATCAAAATACAATAATGATATTAGGCATGTTCAAACCATGCCTGGCTTTAACTGTTTATGTCGAATTAATAACTAAAAATTTATAACCGATGAAATGTTTCGATCAATTTGAAAGGCTAAAAAGAATGCATAAACTAATTAAGATGCAAAGCACGGGAAGGCCGGCTGATTTTGCAGCAAAACTTTCCATTTGCCAAAGTTATCTTCACAAACTTATTAGCGAAATGAAAGAAGAAGGTGCACCAATTGATTACTCAATTAATAATCAAACCTATTTCTATACGGAAGATTATGATCTTACCATAGGAAAATGATTCTGTTAATTATAAAATTCTCAGATGAATAATGTTTTACCGCACGAAATCATTAAAAATTCGTATGAAAACCACTTCTCAAAATTTAATAGTAAATCCCGTATTATATATTGTGGTGCATCTTTTATAATCTTTTTAATTGGCATATCCCTATTCTTCATTAAAGTTGATATAAATGTCCTGAGCAGGGGAGTGATACGTTTTGCATCTGCTCCTGTTCCAATCACTTCTATGGTATCGGCAGAAGTTGAAAAAATAAATTTGGAAGAGAACAAATTCGTGACTGCCGCAGATACTTTGATATGGCTGGATACCGAAAAATATCAAAAGAAAATATCTTTTATTCAAGATCATATAAATAAAAACAGATCCTACATACATGATTTAAATATTTTACCCTGTGAAAAATCCGAAGATTTACTAACCGGTTTATTTCGTACAGTATATGAAGAATATAATCAAAAAATTAATGAATTAAATCTGAATATAGAAATTCTGGAAAAATCATATGGCCGTGCCCTTATTCTATATAATAAAGGTGTAATACCTTTGGCAGACAAGGAAAAGGAAGAATTTCATCTCATAAACAAAATTGAGGAAAAAAGAATTTTAATCAAGCAAAACCGAAAAGAATGGCGAAATTTATCTGACGAATATGAAAAAACAAATAATGATTTTCAAAATGAAATAAATCTTCTTAAGGAACAGATAAAAAATCATTTTATTTTATCCCCTGTCTCCGGCTATATTTCAAATTACAATGGCATTAAAAAGGGCAGCTATGTGAGTCCGGGAAATGTTGTTGCCATAATCAGCCCCCTTGATACCCTGATAACAGAAAATTTAGTGCCTCCCGGAAACATAGGATACCTGAAAACCGGAATGTCTGTTAAGTATCAGATCGATTCTTATAATTATACTGAATGGGGAATGGCATCCGGAAAAATAATTGATATTTCAAACAAAATATTTCTTATAAAAGATCAACCTTTTTTTAAAGTGAGATGCGATATTAATGAAACACATCTTTCTCTAAAAAACGGATATAAGGGTAAAATAAAAAATGGATTAACTACTACCACCTGCTTTAAAGTATCTCAAAGAACACTGGCTGAATTAATATTTGACAAAACTGATAATTGGCTGAATCCCAACACAATAAATGAACATTAAAATCAAACAACGGGATATAACAGATTGTGGTGCTGCATGCCTTGCCTCGGTAGCCGCTCATTACAAACTTTTCATACCCGTATCCAGAATAAGACAATGGGCAGGAACGGATAAGAAGGGAACAAATGCCTGGGGCGTCATTCAGGCAGCAAAAAAAATGGGAATGAATGCAAAAGGAGTTAAAGCCATGCCGGAAGCCCTCGGGGAAGTTCCTTTGCCTGCAATAGCTCATCTAATTATAAGCAATAATTTGCATCACTATGTTGTAATCTATAAAGTAACTTCCCATTATATTAAAATAATGGATCCGGGCACAGGAAGATTAGTTAAACATTCCCATAATTCTTTTAGGAAACAATGGTCAGGAGTGTTAATCCTGTTATCTCCCTCAAATAATTTTAAAAGCCGCAATGAAAAAACATCCAATCTAAAACGTTTTATTTATCTGCTTCATCCCCACCGGGAAATAATTCTACAAGCTCTGTTCGGGGCAGTTATTTTTACATTACTGGGCCTCTCAACATCTGTTTATATTCAAAAAATAACAGATCATGTATTACTGAATGAAAACATAAATCTGCTGAACTTACTCAGCGTCACAATGATATTGATTCTTCTGTTCCAAATTTTTTTGGGAACTGTACAAACTATTTTTTTATTGAAAACCGGTCAGCTTATTGACGCAAAGCTTATTCTTGGTTATTACAAGCATCTGCTGAAATTACCTCAAAGATTTTTTGACACTATGCACACAGGGGAAATTGTTTCCCGTATCAATGATGCTGTTAAAATCCGAGCCTTTATTAATGATACTTTGATAACTTTTATTGTAAACCTGTTTATTGTTATATTTTCATTTTCACTGATGTTTATATACAATTGGAAGCTGGCTATTATAATGCTCATTATTTTACCCATGTATCTTGTTATTTATATTACAACAAATTACCTTAATAAAAACACGGAAAGGAAAATAATGGAACAATCCGCCGGAGTTGAGTCTCAGCTGGTTGAATCGATCAATTCGGTAAAAACTATTAAACAACTCAACATCGAAGATTTTTCCGTCATAAAAACAGAAAACAGGTTCATACCTCTGCTTTTTTCTGTATATAAATCAGGATTAAATTCATTGTTTTCTCAAAATTCGTCATTTTTCACCAGCCGGTTATTTACTATTATTCTTTTATGGATGGGAAGTTCACTTGTTTTAAAAAATGAAATAACGCCGGGTGAATTAATGTCATTTTATGCTTTAACGGAGTATTTTACAGGACCTGCATCCGGTTTAACCGAAATTAACAAAATTTTCCAAAATGCAGCGATTGCAGGTGACCGTCTGTTTGAAATTATTGACCTGGAATGTGAAGAAGACGGAGAATTTTTTGTATCAAATAAAACCATAAATGGTGATATCGAATTCAGAAATATTACATTTAGTTATGGTACACGTGCTGATATATTCAGAGATTTTAACCTTACAGTAAAAAATGGTCAGATCACAGCTATTATTGGTGAAAGCGGATCGGGAAAAACGACCATAGCTGCACTTTTACAAAAACTTTATCCTCTGAATGACGGAGCAATTTATATAGGTGATACCAATATTTCATATTATAATAATGCCAGTATCAGAAAAATAGTCGGTATAGTACCTCAAACCCTGGATTTGTTGTCAGGAACTGTTGCAGAAAATATAGCAGTTGGAGAGGTCAATCCGGATATAAATCTTATACTGAAAATTTGTAAACAATTGGGAATGACTGACACTATTGAAACTCTGCCGGAGGGATTAAATACCTGCATCGGGGAACATGGAACCAATATATCAAGGGGCCAACAACAAAGAATAGCGATAGCAAGAGCTTTATATCGTGATCCTCAAATTCTTATTATGGATGAAGCTACCTCATCGCTTGATTCAGTTGCAGAGAATTATATCCGGGAAACAGTATGCAAACTAAAAAAGGAGGGAAAAACAGTTATTATTATCGCGCACCGACTGGCAACAGTCATGTCTGCCGACCGTATCATTCTGCTTGAAAATGGCAAACTGCTGGAACAGGGTACTCATTCAGAACTTTATAAAAAGGGCAATAAATATTATAAAATGTGGCAAAAACAGATACCTGCCGGTACAGAGAATTTATTATTGCAAAAATAACTGCATTAAAACAGTCATTTTAAGCTTAAGATGAAAAATTGCAGTTTCACTTTTTAGCCCCTCAAATCACATATTCAATGATCTTCTTCTGAGGATCGAAAGGATAAAGATCATTTAGCCCAAGAAAATTAACGGCTGCTTTTATTATCTCTTCTTCAGGAATTAAAGCTGACTTTTTATGTTTATGCAAATAATATTTTCCTGCTTCGAGCATCGCCTTTAAGGGTATGAGGCCTACCAGTTCGGAGCCGGTTACTTTTACTCCCCGTTCCGCAGCTCTGCGGCTGACCTCTTCAAATGCTATATGAACGGGAGTTATGTCTATGTCAGTCAGGTTCATGGATACCTGGGCAATTCCGAAATCATCAATATACCATCCTAATGCCCTGACCTTAGGCAATGTTCCGGGTATGGCCAGGGGCATGTCTTTACCGGTGTTATTCAACCCTGCATTATCTTTTTTACTTCTTACCCTGCCCGATTCCCGGATATCGGAGGCAATGTCACTGGCAATTAATGCAGAAGTGGTATCAAGATTAACATTATAGGCAACCAGTACATTGCGGGCTCCGATTGCCACGGCCCCGGTTCTTGATACAAAGCTGTTCCATTCCGCCGGGCCAAAATCAGGCTTCCATAGTTCTGTAATGATCCTGCTCTTTAATTTTTCATATCCTCCTGAACGGCAATTGGCAAGATTGTGGCGCTCAGATTTGAATGCTGCATATTCATAACAATAAACAGGAATTCCCAACTCATTGCCTACCCTATGGGAGAGTTTTCTTGCTAACTCTGCTGCTTCTTCCATTTCCATGCCTGCCAGGGGAATTAACGGACAAACATCTGTTGCACCGAAACGGGGATGTTCTCCCTGATGTTTTGTCATGTCAATAAGTTGCGCAGCCTTTTCTATACCCCTGAATGCAGCTTCCTGAACATCACCGGGCGATCCCGCAAAGGTTATAACAGAACGATTGGCTGCTTTACCTGATGAGAAATCCAGTATATTTATCTTTCCGCCACTCTTTATAGACCGGACAATATCATTAATAACCGCCTCGTCACGACCTTCTGAAAAGTTAGGCACACATTCAACTATTTTATCCATAACAGGCTTTCTTTATTATGCACGGATAATAAAAAAACTGCCTCAAAAAGCCATCTGATTTATTATAATTATTACTGTTTGAAATAACTTCCGGATATATTGACAATAAGCAATCCGGACTATACACTAAATGTGACTTTTTAAGGCAGCCGCTAATGAAATTTTTTAATTGTACCGCAATTATTCGTCGATTGAAATCGCTTCCACCGGACAAACTTCCGCGCATGAACCACAGTCAGTGCAAAGATCAGCATCAATTATATAAATATCGCCTTCAGAAATCGCATCAACCGGGCACTCATCTATGCATGTTCCACATGCAATACATTCATCTGAGATCTTGTATGCCATAATAATCTATTTTTATATTTAACATTAATAGTGGGCAAATGTACAAAGAATAGTAATAATATAAATATCCTATATAAATATTTTCTTGATAAAAACCTTGATGTACCTATTCACGGCTTCATATAATAATATTGTTTTTACTAACTTTGTTTACTAAAATATATAAATGGATTCATCAAATTTATTATACGCTTTGCTGCTTACTGCTTTTGCAGGACTGTCAACAGGAGTGGGAAGCACTATCGCTTTGTTTGCGCGGAGCACAAATACCAAATTACTGACCGTTTCTCTTGGCTTCTCGGCCGGTGTAATGATATATATCTCTTTTGTCGAAATCTTCGCAAAAGCAGAAAAAAATTTTGTTGAAATTTTCGGGGATTTCCAGGGTTCCTTATTTACTATTGCCTCGTTTTTCGGAGGCATTCTCCTGATCGCTTTAATAGACAAATTTATCCCTTCCTTCGAGAACCCTCATGAAATGCATTCCCTTGAAGAGATGGCGGAACGTCCTGCAAAAGCTGCAGACAAAAATTTATACCGGGTTGGTATCCTGACTGCCGTAGCGCTGGCAATTCACAATTTTCCGGAAGGTATAGCTACCTTCCTCAGTGTGCTTCATGATTCCACAGTTGGCCTTGCTATTGCCATTGCTATAGCTATTCATAACATTCCCGAGGGTATAGCAGTATCTGTTCCTATCTTTTATTCAACAGGTAACAGAAAAAAAGCTTTCTGTTATTCATTTCTGTCCGGACTGGCAGAACCTGCCGGGGCATTTCTCGCTTACCTGTTATTAATGCCCTTCATCAACACAAGTAATTCCAATGTCGTATTTAGTGCAAGCATGGCAGCAGTGGCAGGCATCATGGTTTTTATTTCAATCGACGAACTATTGCCATCTGCAGAGGAATTTGGAGAACATCACTGGAGTATATACGGCTTAGTGGGAGGAATGGTAGTAATGGCTGTCAGCCTTCTGTTGCTGGGATAGTACTGCTGGAATAAAATTATTGTCTGTTATTTTTATAATATTTGCACACAGCTGTCAATCCGCACTTTTCACATTTCGGATTCCTTGCCACACAAACGTACCTTCCGTGTAAAATAAGCCAGTGATGTGCTTTTGGAATCAAATCACCGGGAAAGTATTCAATCAGTTGCTTTTCAGCAGCAAGTGGAGTTTTTGCGTTGATTGTCAGTCCTATCCTGGCAGCAACCCGGAAAACATGAGTGTCAACAGCCAATGCAGGTTTATTATATATTACAGAGGCAATAACATTAGCTGATTTTCTGCCTATTCCCGGGAGCTTTTGCAGTTCATCAACATCATCCGGCACAACTCCGCCAAAAAGTTCAACAAGGGCTTTTGACATCCCTGATAAATGCTTTGACTTATTATTTGGATATGAACAACTTTTTATGTATTCATAAATCCCGGAGACATCAGCTGTTGCCATCGCAGCAGGTGTGGGATATTTTTCCAGTAATGCCGGTGTAATAAGATTTACACGTTTATCGGTGCATTGAGCTGAAAGTATTACGGCAACTATCAAATGAAAAGGATTATTATATCTGAGTTCTGTTTCTGCTACAGGCATATTTTCTTTGAAATACTGCATTACATATTCGAATAATTCCCTTCGCTTCATACGATAAAATTATTTACTTTACAGTGCTTACTAAATGCTTTGACGAAAATTTTTTATAAATGCTGATAATGGTTATTCCGACAGTAAGAAATATCATGAAAAACATGAATTTATTTCAGGAATTTACATATAATTTTAACGATGACCCTGATTGCAGCTTTTGATAATCTGGTTTTACAAGGCCGTTTCATTTAACTGATTATAGAAAGTAAACTTCAGGCTCCATCCCCCCAAGGGGATGAGCTTTTTAATGAAACCGGATCAAATCTTGTAAAAAAGTTTAAATATCATCAAACTTCAGATTGTCTGAATCTTTTCCGGAATCTTCATTTCGTTCAACGGCAACCTCCTCTTTGTCAGAAACAACTGATTGGATTTCTGGCTGATTCTCATGAATATAATCAACCACTTCTTCAAGGCTTTCCGTAAACTTTTCAAAATCTTCCTGGTAAAGAAAGATTTTGTGCTTTTCATAATGGAACTGGCCTTTGTCAGTGTACTTCTTTTTACTTTCAGTAATAGTCAGGTAGTATTCGTTATTCCTGGTGCTTTTTACATCAAAAAAATAAGTTCTCTTACCTGCCCTGATTACTTTTGAATAGATCTCTTGCCTGAAATTCTCTTCCACTTGTTTCTTTTCTTCTTTGTTATCAACACTTTCCATCCTTCTAATTTTTTCAACGTATATCTGGTTAGTGATTCAAAAATAAAAAAATAATTGGAATATTCTTTTGTCCTGAGAATTAACCTTACTATTTCCCCAGGAATTTTTTTTGCATTTTATTATTATACGTCAATCATTCAACAGCCATTAGTGATCCCCTGCTATAAAAACAAAAATACTTTTATTACTTAAACAGGTGATTATCAATCTTATACATATTAGTATTATGCAAAATCATAATGTACAAAATAAAAAAATCAAATAATAAATATCCCGCTCTAAGTCAAATAGTTTGTGGATGCTAATTTATATTCATTCTAAAAAACAAAATTGAAAGATTTTCCGGAATGCAGGGAACGGGTAAGTTCCAAAGATCATCCTGGAGAAAACTCTTCACAATCGCCAGAGGCTGCGAACATGGCCTCTCTCTCGCCTGTGTCTATGGATAAATACTTTTTGTGGCTGCCTGCAATGTATTATAAAGAAGCGATACGCGTGTCATAGGGCCCACTCCTCCCGGTACCGGCGTTATAAAGGAACATTTTTCAGCAACTTCATCGAATAAAACATCTCCCTTAAGCTTCCATCCCGATTTTGTTTTATCTGATTTTACCCGTGTTGTCCCGACATCAATAACAACCGCACCTTCTTTTACCATATTACCCTTAACAAACTCCGGAACCCCTATTGCTGCCACCAAAATATCCGCATTACGGCAGATATCTTCAAGATTTTTAGTCCTGCTGTGGGCAACTGTGACAGTGGCATCTATATTTTTCTGTGACATAAGTATGCTTAAAGGCCGGCCTACTATGTTGCTCCTTCCTATAATAACACAGTTCTTTCCGCTTGTTTCAATATTGTATCGTTTTATAAGCTCAATTATGCCAAAAGGTGTTGCCGAAATAAAGGAGGGTAATCCTATTACAGCCCTGCCGATATTCTCAGGATGGAATCCGTCCACATCCTTATGCGGGTTTATAGCCTCTATAACTTTTTGTTCTGAAATATGCCCCGGCAATGGAAGCTGTACGATAAATCCGTCTATATCATCGTCATCATTCATTTCCCTGACCTTTGAGAGAAGTTGCTCTTCGGTAACATCGTCCTCGTACCTTATAAGCGAAGATTTAAATCCCACTTCCCCACAATCCTTAATTTTATAAGCAACATATGTTTCACTCCCCCCGTCATGACCAACCAGAATAGCAACAAGATGAGGTGCCTTCCCGTCGTTCTGCTTTATTTGATTAACACGGGCAGCAATCTCAAGCTTCATTTCTGCTGCAACTTTCTTTCCGTCGATCAATATCATATTACAATTATTTTTATGCCTGGCCTGATAATAGTTTCCGCCTGCTCTTTTAAGCCTGTTCTCAAAATCATAAAACCAAAATTCTCAGTCTCTCAGAGCACTTTTCAAACCGGACTCTCATTTATCAGGTAAATATTTACTCATATTCCTAAAAACGGCCCCTGCCTTGTCTCTGCATATTACCCATCAACTGGGGAATATTTTTCCCTTTGGAAACCATTCTCATCATCTTTCGTGTCTCTGTGAACTGTTTGAGTAAACGATTAACTTCCTGCACGCCGGTTCCCGAGCCTTCGGCGATTCTTTTCCGGCGGCTGCCATTAAGAAGGGAAGGATTTTCACGTTCCTGTGGTGTCATGGAATAAATAATGGCTTCAATATGTTTAAAGGCATCATCGTCGATATCCATGTTTTTCATTACTTTTCCCATTCCTGGAATCATTGAGGCTACATCTTTAAGATTGCCCATCTTTTTTATCTGGTGTATCTGCTTAATGAAATCATTAAAATCAAAAGTATTTTTTGCCAGTTTTTTTTGCAATTTTCTGGCTTCTTCCTCATCAAATTGCTCCTGGGCTTTCTCAACCAGGGTAACAATGTCGCCCATCCCCAATATACGGTCTGCCATCCTTTCGGGATAAAAAACATCAATAGCATCAAGCTTTTCTCCGGCACTCACGAACTTAATGGGCTTTTCAACCACTGCTCTAATGGAAAGAGCCGCACCACCCCTTGTATCTCCGTCAAGTTTGGTAAGCACTACACCATCAAAATTCAATACATCATTGAATTCCCTGGCTGTATTAACAGCATCCTGGCCTGTCATTGCATCTACGACAAAAAGTATCTCATCAGGATCAACAGCTTTCTTTAACGATGAAATCTCTTTCATCATAAACTCATCAACTGACAATCGTCCTGCTGTATCTATTATTATAACATCATTGCCCTTATTTTTGGCCTCCTTTATTGCTGCCTTGGCAATCTTAACAGGATCCGTATTTCCTTCTTCGGTATAAACAGGTACTCCAATTTGCTCACCTAGTATTTTTAACTGCTCAATAGCTGCGGGCCTGTAAACATCACCCGCAACTAAAAGTGGATGCCTGCCTTTCTTGTGCTTAAGCATATTGGCAAGTTTCCCGGAAAAAGTAGTTTTACCGGAGCCCTGTAATCCTGCCATTAAAATAACTGACAAAGATCCTGACAGTTCAATGCCGACAGACTCTCCGCCCATAAGGCCTGCCAGCTCGTCCTTAACTATCTTTACCATTAATTGTCCGGGCTTGACAGCAGTAAGAACATTCTGGCCCAGGGCTTTTTCCTTTACGTCATTGGTAAATTTCTTTGCTATATTATAATTTACATCAGCATCGAGCAGGGCACGACGGATATCTTTCAATGTTTCTGCTACATTGATCTCGGTAATTTTCCCTTGTCCTTTCAACAATCTGAACGACCGCTCAAATCTTTCTGTTAAATTTTCAAACATATTCCAATCCTCTTTTTATCAGACCACAAAAATAGAAAAAACAAGGTGAATAATGAAGTGAACATTGAAATTAAAGCTATTGGCATACCAAATATGCACATTACATAACCGTATGTAACTTTTACCGGAAATATTTTTCTGCGGGACTAAAGATATTCGATAAAAAAAAATAGTATAACTTTGTTTGTTTTTTTAATGAAAGATCAAGTGGAACAAACAGAACCATCAGAAGAGCAGAAAAACAATCTGGCCGATAGAATGAACTCCTTTATAACAGCGGTAAAACATCCGTATGAATCTTTAATTCACCGACGGCCATGAAAATTAAGATCAGAAAACCGGTCCCCGGTGATTTAATTTTTCTGGAAAAACTGGAGAAAGAGTGTTTTCCCGAATTTCAACAAAGTACCCGCCAGTCAATTAAAAATAGCCTGTCAAGCCCTGTTCAGAAAGTTATAATTGCAGAAATAAGGGAAGGGAAAGAAAAAAAACCTGTGGGTTCTGCAACCATTTACCTTTATATTAAAACACTGCGAATCTTCTCAATAGCAGTTCTTCCAGAATTTCAGGGTAAGGGCATTGGAAAAGAAATTCTGAATTATATTATAGATCTGGGTCAAAAAAATAATATATTCCGCATTTCCCTGGAAACACTTAAATCAGACAGCAGTCTGATAAATTTTTACGAAAACTCAGGTTTTATAATTGTAAAAGATTTATCTGATTACTATGCAAAAGGAAAGGATGCTGTCAAGATGGAACTCATTACCGGTGACAGAGCAGAAAAACAAAATATTTCCAACATAATCATTGTCAGGAATCCCCAGAAATGGAACCTTCAAATAGATGGGGTCAAAGTAGTTTCCTCAAAAAATTATCTTACCAGTCAGGAATTCGAATCCCTTAAAAATGTAAGGATATTCAACCTCAGCAATTCATACCAGTACCAGAAAATGGGATACTATGTGTCGTTGCTGGCTTCTGCAAGGGACCACCGGGTTATTCCCAATGTTACCACTCTTCGTGATTTTAGCAGCCTGGCCCTGATACGATCTCTTTCAGGCTATATAGATGAAGATATTCAGAAAACTTTCAGGCATATTGAAGACAACAAAGTAAGTATTTTCGTATATTTCAGTAAGTCAGTGAATCCCGGATTCAGACAACTTGCCCAAAAGCTATATAATCTGTTTGAAGCGCCAATGTTGCAAATCGACTTTGTAAAGACCGATAAATGGCTGATCCAGAAGGTTACTCCTCTAAGCCTGACAAAAGTAAATCCTGATCATTTTGAAAAGGTTCAGGAATTCGCGCGTGATTATTTTGCAAAAAAACGGTTTACCCGTCCCCGCCTGAAAAATTATAAATATGATCTAGCCATTTTAGTTAATCCCGGGGAGAAAAATCCTCCCTCTTGTCCGGTTGCACTTCAAAATTTTAAAAGGGCTGCAGAAAAGGAGGGATTTTATACTGAATTCATAACAAAAGAGGACTTCAGTCAGTTAGCAGAATTCGATGCCCTGTTTATCAGGGAAACCACCAGCGTTAACGATCATACATATCACTTTTCACGAACAGCTTATGCAGAAGGCCTGGCAGTGATTGACGATCCCTGGTCTATTTTACGCTGTTCCAATAAGATATTCCAAAATGAAAAGTTAAGACAAAACAGGTTAAAAACGCCTAAGACAATTGTCCTGCCAAAAACATACCAACACAAATTGCAAAATATCAATCTTACCTTTCCACTTGTTGTCAAACAGCCCGACAGCGCTTTCTCCCTGGGGGTGGAAAAAGTTAATTCCGGGGAAGAGCTCTATTATGCCCTGAACAAATTTTTCAGGTCATCTGACCTGGTTATCATACAAGAGTTTATGCCTTCTGAATTTGACTGGCGAATCGGTGTGCTTGATCAGGCTCCTTTATATGCATGCAAATATTTTATGGCCGATAACCACTGGCAGATATATAACTGGCAGAGCAATAAGAAAAAAAACTGGGGTAAAATCGAAGCTGTGCAAATAAGTGAAGTTCCCCAACCGGTCATAAGGGCCGCACTAAAAGCTGCTTCGCTGATAGGAGACGGACTTTACGGTGTTGATCTTAAATGTATAAACGATGAGGTTTATATAATCGAAATAAATGATAATCCCAATATTGATTCAGGGATAGAAGATGCCATGCTTAAAGATGAAATTTACATGAAAATTATCCGTTCTCTTCTGAACCGCATTGAGATAAACCGTAATATTGCCCAGTTCGTCACAGGTTAACAATAACCATCAATATTCATTTATATGATTAATATATCACAGATAAATAAATAAACTAATAATTGAATCGATAAAATCGGCTGTTAAACCTTTTTTGCATATTTCAATTTAAAAAATACTTGCTTTTTACAAATAATAATCAGAAATTGAACATATTATATTAATGCAGTAATTATGGACGAAAATAATGAACAAAAGATATAAACTAATTCATAACAATCCTTATCTTAAAAATTTAAGATATATTATGTCATTATCGAAACATTTTTGCCAATTTTAATTATTTTCGCGCCTCATCTATGCTATATATGGTTAATTATATTGATTTTATCGTGCTGCCCCGGGCTTCAATTATTGAATTTATCGCAGTCCTCGCTGCTGTACTGACCATATTGGTAATAGCCAAATATCGTAAAACAGCAGAAGTAAAATACCTGATAATTATTCTTTCATCTGCTGCGTTCTGGGCTTTCACTTACGGTATGGAATTTATTGCATCAGACACTGAAACAAAAATATTCTGGTCAAAACTGTCCTATATAGGGATTGCCTTTTTACCACTCGGCTATTTTCTCTTTGCCACTGCCTTTAGCCAAAAAACTCATATACTTAAAACAAGAAATATTGCACTTCTGTCGGCCATCCCTCTTTCTACAATAATATTAGCTGTAACAAATGAATACCATAACCTGATCTGGATGAATGTTAAAACGGATTCAGCAAGGAATATGCTGCTTTATGAATACGGATTATGGTTCTGGCTGTTTTGGATTTATTCTCTTGCCCTGGTTTTCTTCGGTGTTTTTTTCCTTGTAAGTTCTGTTAATAAATTTACCTTAATTCATAAATCACAGGTCATAACCTTGTTATTTGCAACACTAATGCCGGTTACAGGCAATATAATGTATGTCTCCGGTTTAAATCCTTTTCCGGGATTTGACTGGACTCCGGTTTTGTTTATCTTTTCAGGATTATTAATTACTTCAGGAGTAGTCAGATACGGATTATTTGACCTTGTCCCTTTTGCACTAAACGAACTCATTAAATCGATGGATGATGGCGTTATTGTAATCAGCTCAAAAGGGGTGATAGAAGACTATAACCCTGCTGTAATCCGGATCTTCAACCTTAACTGGTCTTCATCAATAATTAATAAAAAATTTTCAGAAATATTTTCCTCACAAAAAAAGCTTGTCAATGCAGTAGAAAAAGGAAAATCTGACATAATAAACATAGAACAGAAAATTAACGATAAAACACATTATTACCAGGTCCAGATATTTCCAGTCCTCAGTAAGAAAAATATTTTATCCGGATTCCTGATCCAGATTCATGATATTACATCAATCAGGCTTGGTGAAGACAGGATGAAAAGGATCAATAAACATTTACTGGAAGAGATTAAACAACGCGGCAAGCTTATTAATGACCTTGATTCTTTTGCACACACTATCGCTCATGACCTTCGCAACTCCCTGGGGTCCATCTACTCCTCAAGTGAAGCTATGGAACAGAATATTAAGGAGATGGACAGGGAATTACTGGCAGAGCTTTCTGGCCTGATTAAAAGATCGTCAGAAAAGGCAATCCATATAACCAGGGAACTTTTAATCCTTGCAACAGTAAGCAATCAAAAAATAGAGAAAAAGCCGCTGGATATGAGTGCCATTTTCTCTGAAGCACGAAAACAAATCGAAGGATTGATTAATGAATATAACGCACAAATCAAATTTCCAACAAAGTGGCCTTCTGCATTGGGCCATGCTCCGTGGATAGAAAATGTATGGGTCAATTATCTTACAAATGCTATAAAATATGGTGGCAATCCACCCCTGATTGAAGCTGGAGCAGAAAAATCGGGGAACAATTCTGTCAAATTCTGGATAAAAGATAATGGCAATGGCCTGTCCTGGAAAGAACAAAAAAAGCTTTTTAAAAAATATACCCGGCTCAATCCGGACAAGGCACAGGGATACGGACTGGGACTTTCAATAGTTAAGAGAATAATCGAAAAACTTGGTGGCAGGGTTGGCGTGGAAAGTGACGGAAAAAAAGGTGAAGGATCAAAATTCTGGTTTGAACTTTCTTCAACCTGATATCCTTCAGGTTTCTTAAGAATGACATCCTGTCGAATGGACTGCTATTACATTTTTTATGGTTTCTTATAATAAAACATTACTTTTAAATCTCCTCAAAAAAATCATTTCCCTTATTATCAATAATTATAAAAGCAGGGAAATTCTCCACTTTGATCTTTCTGACTGCCTCCATTCCAAGCTCCTCAAAATCTATTAACTCCATTGATTTTATACTGTTCTTTGCCAGTATTGCAGCAGGCCCTCCAATTGATCCCAAATAAAAACCACCATGTTTTTTACATGCCCTGGCAACCTTTGCTGACCGGTTGCCTTTTCCAACCATTATCAATGAGCCTCTATGTTCCATAAACATTTTAACATAAGGGTCCATCCTTGCTGATGTGGTGGGACCAAAACTACCGGTAACCATACCTTCGGGAGTCTTGGCAGGACCGGCATAATATACCGGATGGTTTTTAAAATAACCGGGCAGGGGCTTACCTTCTTCAAGCATTTTTTTAATTTTTGCATGTGCTGCATCACGGGCAACGATCATTGTGCCATTAAGGTTCAAACGGGTCTTAACCGGGTAACCGGCAAGCTCCTTCAATACTAATGGGATTGGCTGATCAAGGTCTATATCTATTGCCGGCTGAAAATGGGGAATTGTCCGGGGAACAAATTGTTCCGGATTTTTCTCCAACTCTTCCAAAAAAATTCCCTCATGGGTTATTTTAGCTTTAATATTCCTGTCAGCGCTGCAGCTAACACCTATGCCAACATGACATGATGCTGCATGGCGCGGCAAACGGATAACACGTACATCGTGAACAAAATATTTCCCTCCGAACTGCGCGCCTATGCCACTATCCATGGAGATTCTCTCCACTCTTTTTTCCCACCCGGGATCACGAAATGCCCTGCCCCATTCATTACCTGAGTGAGGAAGACCATCATAGTAACCTGCCGATGCCATCTTTACGGCGCGAAGGTTAGCTTCGGCAGATGTCCCGCCTATGACTATGGCTAAATGGTAAGGAGGACATGCAGAGGTTCCAAGCTCATTAATTTTCTCTCTGATAAAGGAAGCCAGATTGTCTTCAGTCAGCAGGGATTTGGATTTCTGGAATAAAAAACTTTTATTGCCCGAACCCCCGCCTTTTGCTATAAATAAAAACTTATAAACATCACCTTCATTTGAATAAATGTCAATTTGTGCCGGTAAATTTGTGCCGGTATTCTTCTCCTCAAACATCGAAAGTGGCGCTATCTGGGAATATCTCAGATTATTTTCCCTGAATGCACTGAAAATACCCCTGCTCAGATATTCTGCATCATTTACTCCCGTATAAACATTCCCGCCTTTCCATCCTGTTACAATTGCAGTTCCTGTATCCTGACATGTAGGGAGTTGGCCTTCAGCTGAGATTACCTGGTTAAGCAACATTGTATAGGCCACAAAACGATCATTGTCTGATGCTTCCGGATCATGCAAGATTTTCTCCAGCTTTTTCAGATGAGACGGCCTTAAATAAAAAGAGACATCTGTAAAGGCTTCTCTTGCCAAAAATTCAATGCCTTCAGGATCAATTTTAAGTATCTTTCTTCCCTTAAATTCATCTAATGATATATAATCTTTCGTCAATAGCCTGTATTTTGTATCATCTTTTAACAAAGGAAAAGGTTCCTGATATTTAAATTCATTCATAATCCCTGATTTATTTGAAAATATTTCCTTAAAGATAAAACTATTCCGGTTTATTGTACATGGTTAATATTAAATGATTCACAATTAGCTTGTTCACAAATAATTATAAAAATGTTAAATTTGAACAATCATAAAATGCAAAATGATGAAGAAACAGATTTTTATTTTTCTTGCCATTGCCATATTTTTTATACAAAATGTTTCCTCTCAAACAGGTTCCCTATCCGTAAGAATAAAAATTTCAGAAGAGATAATAAATGATTTTAATCCTAAGGGAAGAATCTATCTTTTCATAAGCAAAAGCAGGAGGGATCAGCCTCGTTTTGATACATGGGCCGGGAGCCGCAATAAAATTTATGCAATGAATATTAATAACTGGAAGCCGGGCAGTGAAATTATTCTGGATGAATCACTTGAAATGATAAGAACATCAGATAACCCGATGGATGAAATTCCTGAAGGTGATTATAGAATCCAGGTATTATGGGACCAGGATATGAAAGAATCAGGAATAAACGCCCCCGGAAATCTTTACAGTGACTCCAAAGCTATTGAGCTTACGGGAAAGGTTTCAACAGAATTAACTCTAAATAATATCATCGCTCCTCAAAAGCTTGCCGTGCACAAATTGCTTAAGGAGGTTGATATTAAAAGCAATATCCTTTCAAGGTGGTGGAAAAAAGAGATCAGAATCAAGGCCGCTGTATTACTGCCATCAGGATATTACAATGAGCCGGGGCGCAAATATCCGGTTCGTTATAATATAGCCGGATATGGCGGGCGCTACACCCGGGCAAACAGATTTGTTGAATGGGACAAGCAATTTTTTACATGGTGGCAGAGTAAAGATGCTCCGCAAATAATAAATGTTTTTCTTGACGGTGAGGGCACTTACGGCGACTGTTACCAAATGGACTCAGAAAACAGCGGCCCTTATGGGACAGCCCTCATAGAAGAATTAATTCCTTTCATAGAAAAAAAATTCCGGGGTCAAGGTAATCCCGAATCACGCTTCCTGGACGGATGCAGTACAGGTGGTTGGGTATCACTGGCACTGCAAATATTTTATCCCGGTTATTTCAACGGTTGTTTTTCGTACAGCCCGGATCCTGTTGATTTTGAAAACTTTCAGTTAATAAATATCTACAGTGATGAAAATGTATTCTATAATGAATATGGTTATCTGCGGCCTGTTTACAGGGATATCACGGGTGAACCAATTTCTTCGCACAAAGATTTTATCCGTTTTGAAAATGTTCTCGGATGGAATAATACATATACTACTTCGGGAGGCCAGTTCGGAAGTTTTAATGCCCTTTTCAGTCCTAAAGGCAAAGACGGACTGCCAAAACCGTTGTTTGACCCATATACAGGAGAAATAGACCATGAAGTCGCCGAACACTGGCGAAAGTATGATCTGAAATATTACCTGGAAAATAACTGGAAAAAAACAGGGCCTTCTATCCAGGGCAAAATATGGATATGGATGGGTGATATGGATAACTATTATCTTAACACAGCGCTTCGGGAATTTGACGAAATGTTGCAGAATACAGAAAATCCCAAATCAGATGCTTCAATTAATTTTTCTCCTGTAAGCGGCCATTGCTCAGCTTACAGCCACAAAAAGGTATTGCTGCAAATAGCAGAAAAAATAAAACAATAAAACTTTATCGCAAGTAATAAATACACTTAAACTATACTCTACGACAGAAAAGTCATTAAATACCCTGCCAATATGATTCTTATATCATCTGCAACTCATTGTCCCATTCATTTACGAAATGATATATTCCAATGATCTTTGGCTTTTTGTATCTCTTCAAGGTAATCAGCGTCATCCTCGTGAAAAATCCTGTTACCGATTTTTATTATATCATCTTCTTTAGTATTGTTATAGCGAACAGGTGGAACACCCTTACCACAAAACAGATAATTTTCTTTTACCAGATTTGTAGTTGCCCTGTGAAATCGCAAAGGTGATTTTGCAATATTATATATCAGATTACCGGCAATAAGAATATCTGTAGTACCTTCATCAAGGAACATGCCGTTGCTCTCAGCTCTTCCTGCGTTGATACTAACATCATGAATATGATTATCAAGTATTCTGCTGCCTGGCTGCAAACCCAGTGTATAAATCCCTCCTCCGTCACTTAATGCTTTCATAATGTCATATATATGATTCCCTTCAATAAGATTTTCACGGGAAGGGGTTTTGACATCACTCCACATCCATCCGATGGAAATACCTGTATATGGGTGATTATAAATTTCATTCCCTTCTATTACCGTTTCTGCAGTCAGTCCGCACCAAACTCCAACTGCACCATAGAACTGCACACCACAATCCCTGACAATACATTCACTTACCCTGTTTCCCAGGGCCACCTGTTCCGGAGCCGCTTTCCACCATTTATCACCTCTTGTCTCCCTGTCGGTTCCTTCTCCTATCATTATACCGTTACCTGAAATATCCTCAAAAAAAGAATCAGAGACATAGCATTTTCTGCAGCCTTTGGCAAACCAAAGGCCTGAACCGCCCAGGTTTCCAAAAGAACACTCTTTAAAAGAACAATTCTCCCCCCACTCTACTTTCACAGCCGCGGGGACAACCGCCCATCCGCTCCTTCCTGGCCGCGGATCAAAGTGGCAAGCCTGAACACCACAATACCCGTCGCGTGGAATAGCCCAGTAACTGTGCCGGAAGGCAATTCCTTCGAAACATATGTTCTGAACAGGATTCCCCTCTTTTCCCTTCAGGACAAAAAGCCCTTCTGATAAGGGGGTATATATATTTTCATTATCCGGGCGTATTTCAGGAGGTACTTTCAAATATATCTTTTTCCCCTGCTTATCAAAATACCATTCATAGTCAGAATCCAAAAACTCAATGGAATTTTCCAGGAAATACCTGGGATTAGATTCCCAGTTATCAATATTAAAAAAATTAATGCCTTTAGCGCCAATGGAATCCACTGCAGTAAGTTGATTATTATCATCATTTATTATCCAAACCGGGATGCGTGAAACAGACCAGTCGTGAAAAAAAACAAGTTCCGGCTCATCCCCCTCACTTGGTATAGGGAAATCGCCTTCATTAAAAAAGAAATTAGTCCGCCTGTCGGTTCCTGCTTCCTTAATCCGCAACCAGCCCTTATTTGGATGTCGTGCACGAATACAACGTGTATTGTTAATAAACAATTCACGTGGTATGATGCCATCAAATAACTCTCCTGATAATTCAGCAACCCATAGCCCGCCTTCATTCTGATACCAGCCATCTATTTTAACAGCACCTGAAATCACAGGCTGCCCGCCTGGTATAGCCCTGAATATGATCATACCTTCATTATTCAAATCATCTGCGTTAATTACAACCGGTTTTTTGATCTTATAAACTCCTTCCTGCAGCCAGACTGTATAATCAGCCCTGTTGTTATTTTGTAAACCAAGTATTACTTCCTGTCTGGCACGCCCTATAGTGGCGAATGGTTTATTAAAAGTTCCCGGATTATTGTCATTGCCGTTAGGCGAAACATAAAAATCAGCTGCCGGGAGACAAAGAGGAAGTGCCGGCAACAATAAAGCTAAAATGACTTTTTTAAATAGTGGAGTTCTCATTTATTCAGATTTTTTGATTTTCAGAACCTTTATTAAACAAATATAATTGATAATACCCAATTATTAACCTTTCATTGCATTTTCACCAGTAAAATGCTTACTCATCAAAAAACATAGAAGTGTCTGTCCATAAAGTAAAGAGTCTGGAATAAAAAGTTCGCTGACAAGGCTCGCGCAGACCGAAAAATGTGAGTTTACTATTCGTAAATGACCATTTTGAGGTCAAGCATAACGCAGTCAGCGGACTTTATAGACGGGCTCTAATTAGATTCAACAATCATGTATAACATGTACCCGATATATGATAATAGTAACAACCCGGCCTCCCACCTGTCCAGTTTTTTTCTTTTTCCCGTAAACATAGAAACAAAAAGAAAAAGCGTGCCAGCTGAAAGAAATAATAAATCCATGTTAAATGTTGTGGTGTAATCAAGAGGCCTGACTAATGAACTGACGCCAAGAATAAGGAAAATATTAAAAATATTTGATCCGATAATATTTCCGACAGCCAGATCAATATTTTTTTTGACAGCAGCAACAACCGATGTGGCAAGTTCAGGCAAAGAAGTACCAATTGCCACAATTGTCAGTCCTATTATTTTTTCACTTACACCAAGCGTTGTTGCCATCTTTACTGCGTTATCAACCACCAATCTTCCACCCGCTATCAAGCCGGCAAGTCCAATCAATATCAACATCCATATTTTTAAAATAGTATATTTCTTATGTATTGGCACTATCTCAGACTTATCATCTTTTTTAAGCTGTTTATAAACATACAATAAAAAAAGAAGGAAAAAAACCAGCAGGATAAACCCGTCGATCCGGCTCAAAATACAATTCCCCGGCAATAAATAGTCATTTGTCATTTCAAATAGTATAATAATTGCAACAAATGAGAAAGGGATCTCTCTCCAGACTGTACTTGTCTTTACCATTATAGGAGTAATCAAACCTGTAATTCCAAGTATTACAAATAAATTAATGTTATTACTACCGATTATATTACCATATACAATATCATTATAATTTTGATAAGATGCGAAAACATTCACAACAAGTTCCGGTGCGGAGGTACCGAAGGCAACTATTGTAAGTCCCACGGCAATATCAGAAATATTATATTTTTTAGCAAGGGCTGACGCTCCTTCGACCATCCAGTCTGCCCCCTTTATTAAAAGCAAAAAACCAATAACAAGAAGTAATATCTGAAATATCATAAGGTGTTTAACTTATGTGAGATAAATAAGTTGTTATTATATATACAGATCATATCAGTGAAGCTTGAATAATAAATCATAAATAATAAATAATTTCAGAACCATTTCTTTTTTTTAAAGAAAATAACCATGGAGGCCAATACCACTAAAATGACAGCCCATACAGCTATATAACCATATTCCCATTCCAGTTCAGGCATATACTGAAAATTCATACCATAAATCCCCGCTATGAAAGTCAGCGGAATAAAAATGGTAGCCACAATATCAGGGTCGCTTATGCCATATATATTAAGCCACTGGCAATAGTCCTTTGATTCAAAATTTTCAATTTCAGAAACCTGAATTTCAGTTTTCTCAATACAACTGTCCTTGTTATATTTAAACAATTGAATATCAATAGGCTCCTCGGATTGAATCCCGGTAAAAATAAATTTATTTGGATCCGGCTTCTTCCTGTTCAGAGGAATTACTCTTCTTAAGTAATTCATTTTGAAGATATTGTCATTCATATATGCTGTTTATAACAAAAATGATTCCCTGATATTTTAATTACTTCAAGGTATAATTATCAAAATTATTATTTCTTTTCTATTTAGAAAGATATTATTTCCTGTATTCCTGATATTATTTTCTATAATATAAAGCAAAAAGATAAATAATCAAACAACTATCCGGTATTTAACGATCATATAACAGGCATGCTCACGAGATAGCACCAGGCGTACCTTAACGTTCATTGATGCACTAAAAATTGGACAATAAAAAAAAGAGGCAAATTCTCACCTCTGTAATTAAATGATATTAAGAGCGGGAAACGGGGATCGAACCCGCGACCCTCAGCTTGGGAAGCTGATGCTCTACCTCTGAGCTACTCCCGCTTATAATTGTATTTCAATCTTTATTAAATATCCGGTAATTATTACACAAACCTGCCGGCCACAAATACAGAGCTCGATAACCTCTACCTGCAAATTTAGAAAAATTTACTTTCTGAAAACTAAAAGGTACTAAATTATAACCAGTTAATTTTTCTATTGGTATGCCCTGGCAATATTGAATTACGGAACCTGCAAAATCATAAAATCGAGGTGATTATACTTCCGGAAGCCTCCATTTATCACGGTAAGATAGCCTTGTAAGCTTATCGGCATCTTCTTCAAGAAACTTTTTATTCTGGTCATCCCAGTGTATAATTGTGCCTGTTCTGTAAGCAATATTTCCCATCTCTGAAACAATCGCAGTTTTTGCACCAATCTCGACTGATGCATTGGGGACCCCTCCTTCACGAATGCATTTAAGAAAATTCTGAACATGCTCCTTCAATCCGTCGCCGTAATTTTCCTGTTTCTTTCCTTCAAAGAAAGGCCCTTTCTTTTCATCACTGCGATCGGGCATAAGTTCCCATCCCCCGCGGTCAACAACCAATGTCCCCTGCTCTCCTATAAATGCCACTCCGTGACCCTTGCCATAAGGGCCTATTCCCGGATTTAACCCGCACTCCCAAACCATAGAATGGGTTGGATAAGAATAAAGAGCCTGTTGAATATCAGGAGTCTCGATAGCTCCTTTCTCATGATAAAAAATACCTCCTCCGGGAGATATTGAATCAGGCATATCTGCATCCATGCCATAAAGTGCAAAGTCAAGCAGATGAACACCCCAGTCAGTCATTGCTCCTCCGGCATAATCCCACCACCATCTGAAATTGTAATGAAAACGGTTTGGATTGAAAGGCCTGTCAGGCGCCGGACCAAGCCACATATCATAATCCACATATGAAGGAGCCTCAGTATCTTCTTTAGCGGGATAAGGTTCATCATATCCTTTATATATCCATGCCTTTACCAGATGCACACCTCCCAGTTTACCAGATTTAACAATATCAGAAGCTTCAAACCAATGCTTTGAACTGCGTTGCCACATGCCAACCTGAATAGCGAGACCAGGATGCTGCTGAGCTGCCTTCACCATGGCATTACATTCCTCAATACTGTGTCCCATAGGCTTTTCTACATAAACATGTTTGCCGGCCTCAAGAGCTAACATCAATATTATTGCATGCCAGTGATCAGGTGTACCAATAATTACGGCATCAATATCTTTATTATCGAGGACTTCTCTAAAATCTTTACAGGTCGAAGGGCGTTTGCCTGTTATTTTTTCAACTTCCAATGCTCTGTCGTCCAGTATATTTGAATCTACATCACATAAAGACAGGCACTCAACATTATCCTGTTCTAAAAATGTGCGAAGATTCGAAAATCCCATTGAACGACACCCTATCAGGGCAACATTGACCTTCTCTGCAGGTGAGGAACAAGCGTTAATTATTGATGGCATTGTGCCGATTGCTGCTGTTGCCAAAGCAGAGGTTTTAATAAACTTTCTTCTATCCGTATTCATTTCGCTAATTTTTTGATTAGTAGTTTATATTATGTAATAAATATGTATAAATTATTATATCTGATTTTCAGTAAAATTAATTGATTGAAAATTAATCTTTCAAAATTATTAAAATATGGTTATAAGGCAAGTCATTATATAAACTAATTCCCATAATTATTTATTGAATGAACGCTCAGTCAAAATTAATAATTTTTTAACATTAAATCTTTTGAATTTTACAGTTGATGCCATAACTTTGACTAAACGTTCAATCATAAATTTTTACATTATGCCTCGCAGTCAGGAACAATATAACAAAATAAGAAACCAGAAAAGGCATCTGATCCTTGAAACTGCATTGGAACTTTTCGCAGAAAAAGGATTCCATGCAACTTCCATGAACCAGATCGCAAAAAAAGCGGGTATCTCAAAAGGCCTTGCCTATAATTATTTTGAAAGCAAACAAAAAATTCTGGATGAAATTATTAAATCAGGTATGGATTCAATATATATCCATTTCGATTTAAATCATGACGGTGTGTTAACAGAACAGGAATTTACCTGGTTTATCCGGAAAACATTTGAGGTAGTAAATGAAAACCGTCGCTTCTGGAAGCTCTATTCTGCTCTTTTGATGCAATCAGACCTTGCAGATTCTGTACAGGAAAAATACGGGGATACTTCACAGTCGCTTTTAAAAACCATGCAACAATTTATAGCATCCCGGGGAAGCAAAGATCCCGAAACCGATACCCTGATGATCAGTTCGCTCATCAAAGGAGCCCTGCTGCTTGTTATTACTGTACCTGATTACATCTCCACAGAAAAATTATGGGAAAAGATACCGGAAGCTTGTCTAAGGTTAATCGATAACGATAATGAGATAAAATAAATAAATTATAAAATATGCAAAGCATGAAAGCAATATCAGCACTATTAACTTTTTGCATGCTATCTGCGACAGCATGGGGACAGGATGTTGACGAAATCATACGCAGAGCCGACGAGAAATTCAGGGGAGCATCGAGCAAAGGAAGGCTGACAATGATCATTGAAAGGCCATCATGGTCGCGTGAAATATCCATGAAAACATGGTCACTGGGAAATGATTACTCACTGATATATATTACAGCTCCCGCAAAAGAAGAGGGCCAGGTTTTTCTGAAAAGAGAAAATGAAATGTGGAACTGGGTCCCCACAATAGAACGAATGATAAAAATTCCACCTTCAATGATGATGCAGTCATGGATGGGATCAGACTTTACCAATGATGACCTGGTAAATGCATCTTCCCTTGTTGAAGATTATACTAATGAACTTATTGGTAATGAGATAACAGAAGGATTTGAATGTTACAAGATCAAGCTGATCCCGAAGACAGATGCTCCTGTGGTATGGGGAAAAATCATCATGTGGGTATCGAAGGAGGAGTATCATTGGCTGAAAGCTGAATATTACGACGAAGAGGAGAATCTTGTAAATACAGAGATAATGAGTGAAATTAAGGAGATGGATGACCGCGTGCTGCCTACAAGACTTGAAATGCTTCCTGCCGATGAGAAAGGCCATAAGACTATACTTATATTTGAAGAACTCGAATTTAATATCGATATAAGTGAATCATTCTTTTCACAGCAAAACATGAGAAGAATCAGGTAGAAATAATATATAACAGAATTTAATGAACAAATGGTTATATCAAAATTTCATTAGCCCATGAAGACAAATATGAAACTTGCGTGGAGAAACCTTTGGAGAAACCGCAGGAGAACCGTAATTACCATATCCTCAATAATTTTCAGTGTTCTTCTGGCCTCCTGGATGAGATCGATGCAGGAAGGATCCTATGCAGGCATGATCAAAAATATCGTACAATATTATTCAGGGTATCTGCAAATTCAGGATACTGCTTACTGGGAGGAGCAGACTCTTGAAAATAGCATGGAAAATTCACCAGAACTTGTAGAAAAAATTAAAAAAATTGATCATGTCACACTGGTATCACACAGGGTTGAATCTTTTGCTCTTGCTGCTAACCATCAACACAGCAAACCAGCCATGGTAATTGGCATAGAACCTGAAAAAGAAGACAGGATAACGGATATCTCCGGAAAAATTATTGAAGGGTCTTTTCTGGATCCTGGAGATAAAGGAGTAATCTTAGCAAAAGGACTGGCTGATTATCTGGATTTTTCAGTCGGGGATACTCTTGTAATGATAGGCCAGGGTTATCACGGGATTAGCGCTAACGGACTTTTTCACATTAAAGGAATTCTTAATCATCCAAATCAGGAGTTCAACAGACGGCTGGTTTTAATGGGTATTGAAAATGCACGTGAATTTTATTCTGTCTATGGCCTTAGTACATCACTTGTAATAATGACTGACGATCATAATAAAGTTGCTGAAATAAAAACCGGAATAAGTGAGATCTTGCCTCCGGGGAAAACAGTTATGACATGGTATGAGATGCAGCCCGAAATTCAGCAGCTTATCCAGAGTGACCGTGGAAGCGGGATAATCATGCTTGGAATTTTATACCTGATAATTGCTTTCGGAATTTTTAGTGTAATTATGATGATGGTCAGGGAGCGAACCCGGGAGTTTGGTGTTGTCCATGCAATTGGAATGAAAAAAACCAAATTATCAGCTGTAGTGTTTTTTGAAACTTTATATATAGGAATGATAGGCTGTGCTATAGGTTTAATAACCAGTTACCTGTTTTGCCTCTATTTTTATTATCACCCGATACCTTTGACGGGTGAAACAGCTGTTGCAACTGAACAATACGGTATGGAACCCTATTTGTACTTTTCTGTGAATCCGCCGCTTTTTTACAACCAGATTATTCTTGTGTTCATTATTAGTGTTTTCATTTCACTGTTTCCAATTTATAACATCGCACGCCTGAAAATCACGAAAGCTTTGAGGGCATAATAACTTTAAAATATTTTAATTATGATTTGGTCAATAGCGTGGAAAAATATCTGGAGAAACAAGCTTCGCAGTCTTATAATGATTGTGGCAATTGCCCTTGGATTGTTTGCAGGGGTATTTACTATGGCTTTTATGCAGGGAGCAGTGGATGCACGCATCGAATCAGCAACAAATACTGAACTGGGACATATGCAAATCCATGCTCCGCGCTTTCTGGAAAATAATAACATAGTATTTTACATACCCGGAGCTGACAGTCTGGAAAAAAAGATTGAAGCGCTTGATTCAGTGAAAGCAACGAGTTACAGATTGATTGCAGAACCTTTTATAATGGCTGCCCACGGGACAGCAGGAGGAAAGCTTCTTGGGGTTATTCCGGAACAAGAGAAAGAAGTGACAGATATTTGGAAACATGTAATCGAAGGAACATATCTTGAAAAAAGCACCCGCATGCCTCCTGTTCTGATAGGGCAAAAACTTGCAAAAAAGCTCCGTCTGAGTATTGGAACGAGATTAAATGTGCAGATGGTTGACCTTAATGGTGACCTTTCAGTAAAGGGTTACCGGGTTGGAGGAATTTTCCGGACTAATAATACCAGCTATGATGAGTCAACACTCTTCGTCAGGTATGAAGATCTCAGATCCCAGCTGGGATTGGAAGGAGATAAGGCACATGAAATAGTTGTAATCCTTGAAGACGGCAATTGGGCTTCCGGCGTAAAATCTTCTGTCCGGCAAATCACCGGTAAAAATAATGAAGTACAGACATGGAAAGAGATCAGTCCTGAAATGTCACTACTGACAGATTCCATGGACCAGTATATGTATATCTTCATACTTATTATTCTGCTTGCATTGTGCTTTGGGATAATCAACACAATGCTGATGGCTGTCCTGGACAGGACTAAGGAAATCGGGATGCTCATGGCAATCGGAATGAATAAGAGAAAATTATTTTCAATGATAATAATAGAATCAGTCCTGCTTACATTTACCGGTGGAATACTTGGAATTGTTATCGGGTCGGGAATCACAAAGATCTTTGAGACACACCCAATTAATCTGTCGATGTTTGCCGAAGGACTTGAAAGTTATGGTTTTGCCGCGCAAGTTTATACTTCCCTGGAAGGAACTATGCTTCTGGTGGTCACTATCCTTGTGATAATAACCGGAATTTTATCAGCAATTTATCCTGCTCGTAAAGCCGTAAAGCTAAATCCGGCTGAAGCCACAAGAACTGAGTGATAAGTGCATGGACAAATTAAAAATGAATATTGGGAAATATATAACTAAATAGTATAAATTACAAAATTTTAAACGCATGAAAATCATAGAGATAAATAACCTGCATAAAACGTACGACGGGGATTCGATACCGGTGCATGCAGTGAATGGCGTGGACCTTGCGATTGAAGAAGGTGAATTCACAGCTATTGTAGGCCCGTCAGGTTCCGGAAAGACCACCTTACTTAATCTTATCGGCGGACTCGATAATGCTTCTGAAGGAAGCGTTATCATCGACAATATAGATATCAGCACTCTCTCTTCGGGGAAAATGACAGATTTCCGAATGAAAAAAATAGGCTTTGTGTTCCAGGCCTATAATCTCATCCCTGTACTTACAGCAAAAGAGAATGTAGAATTTATAATGCGTCTGCAGGGCGAAAAAAAGGAAAAACGGATTGCCCGTACTGAAGAACTTCTGAACGAAGTAGGGCTTGGAGGGATGATGGACAGAAGACCAGGTAAATTGTCGGGGGGACAACAACAGCGTGTTGCTGTGGCACGCGCCCTGGCGTCAAAACCGAAATTCGTCCTGGCAGATGAACCGACTGCCAACCTTGATTCAAAATCAACCGAGAATCTTCTGGATATTATGGAGCAACTAAATAAAGAGGAAAAAATTACGTTTATATTTTCAACTCATGACCAGAGAGTCGTTAAAAAGGCCAGGAGGGTAATCACTCTGGAAGACGGCAAGATCACAAGTGATAATAAAAAGGAGTAAATACGAAATAAAGATCAGCGCTTTCCGGATTATAACAGTTATACAGTTTTGCAAATTTTAATATACATGAAGACAGGGATAACTTTTTTATTGCTGTTACTTATACAGATTGTCACAGGTAAGATGCCGGTGACAGGGAATAAGTCAGACTGGGATCATTCTGTCCTTAACACTGCATTTTCAGCAAGTTATCTTTCCTCACTGGAAAAAGAGATAATCCTGGAAATTAATAAAGTGCGGTCAAATCCCTCAAAATATGCAAAAGATTATCTGTTGCCTCTGACTTCAAGATACAAAAATAATTTTCTTTATTATCCGGATGATAAGCCACTCAAAACTAAAGAAGGAGTGGAAGCACTGAACGAATGTATCAGGTATTTGAAAAATCAACCTTCCCTTCCACTGGTCTATCCGAAAAAAGGACTTACCCGGGCGGCACAGGATCATGTTAATGATCAATCACATACAGGACAGACCGGTCATGCCGGTAGTGACCGTTCCGGATTCCGCGAGAGAATAGAAAGATACGGAAACTGGAAAATCAGGATAGCCGAAAATATAGCATACGGAAGTTCCTCGGCACAACAAATTGTTATTTATCTGCTTATTGACGACGGTATCAAAAATCGCGGACACAGAAAAAATTTCCTGGATCCCAAATTCAAAACCATCGGCGTTGCAACCGGCAGTCACCCCTCATACGGAACAATGGCGGTAATGGATTTTGCCACAGATTTCAGATGAATATTTGACTCCTGATAACTTTTTGGTATGAATTATATTACGAGTAATTTATGAAACATGGTAAATATATTATTCTCCTTTTGTTGACACTCTCTCTGGAAACAAATGCACAAATCAAAAAATTTACCTTTAGCGGGTATATAAAAGATTTGTATATGTATTATAAACCCGAAAGAGACATTCCCGGCATTGATGCTGATAAATTTTCATCTAACCTTATTCACAACAGACTGAATTTTAATTGGTACCCCTCCCGTAACTTAACCTTTACCCTGGAAGCCCGTAACCGGGTGTTTTTCGGACAACTTATCCGTGAATTTCCCCAATACAAAGAAATAGTTGACAGTGACCCTGGTGTAGTTGACTTGTCAACAACTGTTATATCGGCTGATGAATGGTTTATGCATTCTATGATTGACAGGGCATGGATAGAGTATATAAAAGGCAACTGGCAGTTGCGTGCAGGGCGCCAGCGTATTAATTGGGGACTTAATCTCGTATGGAATCCAAATGATATCTTTAATACTTATTCATATTTCGATTTTGATTATGAAGAACGGCCTGGTACAGATGCATTTAAAATCCAGTATTATACAGGTTTTACATCCTCGGCTGAACTGGTATATAAAATAGGCAGGAATATAGATGAAACTGCAATTGCAGGCATGTACCGTTTTTCAAAATTCACTTATGATTTCCAGTTCCTTGGCGGCCGGGTAGGTAAGGATTTAATTATGGGAGGGGGATGGACAGGCGACATTAAAGGAGGGGGCTTCAGGGGTGAATTATCATGGTTCATCCCAAGAAATAAGGAGGTTAACAGTAAAGATGCCCTAATAGGATCAATATCAGGAGATTACACTTTTAAAAACAGTCTTTATATTCATGGTTCTATTTTGTACAACACTGCCGGGACTACCGGAAAAGCCGGGGGACGGCAATTCTTTCAACATGATATTTCTGTAAAAAGCTTATCATTAGGCCGCTGGAATATTTTCGGACAAGCCTCCTACCCTTTCACTCCCTTGTTCTCCGGTAACCTGTCAGGAATTATTAATCCGTGCGACGGTTCCTTTTTTATAGGGCCTGCACTGACTTACTCATTGGGAAATAATCTGGAACTGATGGCTACAGGCCAGCTGTTTTTCGGTAAAACAGATACCGAATACGGGGAATTGGGCAAAGCTCTTTATGGAAGGCTTAAATGGTCATTTTAACATATTTGATTTTGTAATTATAAAATTTTATTATATACTCATAAAAAATTATAAAATTTCAATTTATGCAATTCAATCACTTAATTAATCAAAGATTTTCAGTAAGAAAGTACAAAGAAACACCTGTGGAAGATGACAAGTTAATGCTGGTTCTTGATGCAGGAAGGCTTGCACCTTCAGCCGCAAATCTGCAACCCTGGCATTTCATAGTTATACGGGAACCTGATAATCTTCGAAAAATAAAGGCTGTATATCACCGCGAATGGACCAAAGAAGCACCGGTCATTATTATAGTATGTGCCGACCATTCTGTGTCATGGAAAAGGGGGAGTGACGGAAAAGATTTTTCAGACGTTGATATTGCCATTGCAGTGGATCATATGACATTGCAGGCAGCAGAGCTTGGGATTGGCACATGCTGGATTTGTAATTTTAATACAAGAGCATGCACTCAGTTACTCGATCTGCCTGATCACATAGAACCTCTCGTTATGCTTCCATTAGGTTACCCGGATGAGCCTGTAAAAGCCAAGCAACGAAAATCACTTGATGAAACAGTACATTGGGAAAATTTTAATGTCGCACGCCGTTGATAAAAGTAAAAACATAAATATAATTATAGTAATTCAATTTATCAATAATCATTCAATTTATTGCAGCTCGTGCTTCATTTACGGATATTTATTGTATCTTAGTAAAAAAGCTTGGAATCGATGAAAGACAATACACTGTTAAAGTATTTAAATCAGCGCTTTTCATTAGAAAATTTACCTGAAAAAAAAGAGGGAATTCCCGGTCCGGTAATAACCATCTCCAGAGAGGTTGGATGCAACGGAGTTAAATTTGCAAAAAAGTTGGTATCATATCTTAATGAAAAAAAAATCTATTCGGAGTGGAAAGTCCTGAGCAAGGAAATTTTCTTTCAAAGTGCAAGGGAGCTTGATATGGAACCTGAAAAAGTCCGGAGCATTTTCAAACAGGAAGATTCCTATGCTTTCAACGACATATTAAAAGCTTTCGGAACGCACCGTTTTAAAAGTGAACAAAAGATAACACGAACTGTAAAAGATGTTATTCGTACATTTGCCATTAACGGATTCTGTGTTATCGTTGGCCGTGCGGGTCATATAATTGCACATGATATAAAAAATGCACTGCATCTGCGTATGGTAGCCCCTCTTGAATACCGGATAAAAACAATAATGGAGAACAACCGGCTAAACCGTGAAGAAGCTATTAACTTCATTTTCAAAGTTGAAAAAGAGAGGAAGTCCTTTCGCAAAGCAATCGGAGATGTCAGCATGGAAGAGGATCTCTTTGATCTGTTCATAAACCGTTCATCCTTTTCTGATGAAGATACAATTGAACTAATCCTTCAGGCAGCAGAGAAAAAGAATATTTTTAAGGACTACCAACTTTATTAATATCTAATCTGAAAAAAATTAATTAATTATTTCCCGGAACCTGTCCAGTCGATTTCACCTATAAAAGGTTCAAAGCAATTCTCTTCACCGTACAAAAAATCTCTTTTTCTGCCGGGCGTGTTATAGCACATCATTGGATGCATCAGAAATATACTGTTTTTCAGCTTAAGATGCTCAGTTGCCTCACGTGCATTATTACCCCACAGGAACCATGTTATATCCTGATCTTTTTCGTTAATAAATTTCAATAAACAGTTGGTAAAAACATGCCACTTTCTTCTATGACTTCCGGGCAGACCGGTTTTGCATGTATATGATGTATTAAGCAACAATACTCCCTGTTTTTCCCAATGTTTGAACAACAAATGGGGCGGTAATACCTGGAACGCCGAATTAATTTCTTGCTTTAATTCACTGTATTTTATTACTTTACCGGCATATGCCTTATAAAGAGCCCTTAAAATATTCTTCAATGAAATATTATTGAATTTCTGGTCCCATGATCTTAGATTCCCTACTTCAAATGCCCGTCCCGTAGCAACGCCCGGCTGAGGATAAGGATCCTGTCCCAAAATAATAATTTTTGCGGCAGAGAGGGGAAATTCAAGGAATCTCAGGACTTTATCCTGAGTGGGAGTATAATCGTCAACCAGTACATCCTTTTCAATCTTTAGCAGTAAAGTCCTGATCTCATTCGATAAAAACGGATGCCAGTTCTTATGGATATTCACACTCTTTAAAAGCAAAGAACTCATTTTTAAGGAAGCACTTAGAATATCAACCTGTTATTTTATCAGGCATTCCTTTTACCAGTACAGGTTTTTGATCATGAGATTTGATTTCAAACATATCATTTGGTGTGAGCCCGCATTCCCCAATCATTTTTAAACAATATTCAAGCTGTCCCAGATCACTTCCGGTATTATTAGTTCCAAAAGAAAATTTTATCCCTGCCTCTTTCGCCATCTTAATCATTTTTGGTTTCGGAAGCTTATAACGTGCATTAATCTCAAGGGCGATATCATTATCGGCCAACACTTTAATAACACGTCTCATCCGCTCTTCTGTCCATAACATATCATATTCGTCCTCAATAACTTTTGGCAGAACAGTCGGATTCACATATATATCTACCGGCTCCCGGGAAAATATTGCTTCTGCCTTTTCCACCATCTGATCCATAAATTGTTGTTTATCATCAACCCATACCTCTTCAGGGATCCAGATCCTTGTCCGCCTGCCCTTATAATCGGTAAAGGTCATAACATCGGTAAATACGTAATCGAACTTAGCTACAGCTTCAGGTGAGAAAAGAGTTACCCATTCCCTTCCCTCAGCCTGCATGCCTTTGAAAACCGGACTCCCTTTTACCTCATCCATATAAGCATTCAGCGATGAATCATTAGTTACCGGGAAATGAAGCCCGCAATTTGGCGCTATTCCATAATTAATACCAAGACGTTGTGAGTTCTTAACTGCTTCATCAAGAGTTAAGCCCCCCTTAAGATGTACATGATAATCGATTAACGGGAAACCGGCTTTCATCAGTTTTGTCACTGCTGTATCCCACTCCTTACTTACAGCTGGTTCTTTCCGTTCCCCTTCGGGTAAGGCTCTGACTCTGATATTGCGATAATAAACAGTACTGCCGGGATCATGCGCCTGCAGGGCAAAAGTACCTTCACCAAGCCGTAGTCCCTCGTTCCCTTCCGGCCTCCAGGGATCATCCGGTTCTATATATTCATTGACTTTCGCATCGTTAACGAATACCTCTATATGGTTTTCCACTACTTTGATATTCATTTTAAACCACTCATTATCATTAACCAACGGGAAATATACATTTCTGATATTATAAACACTGCCGGTTTTTCGACGTTCCGGATATTTCCCTGATCCCCGGTAAGAATTATTTACCTGTATCTCATATCCTGCCTGGGGCCATCCTTTATCCTGATAATGTGTATGAATAAAAATTCCCGAATTTGAATGAGGAAGAGTTTGTACTTCGGCTTCAAATTCGAAATTCTCATATTCTCCCTTATAAAAAAGATGTGCACGGGAGCCGGAACATTTGATCACACCATTTTCAACTGTTATGCTCTCTGGATTTTCAGCCGTCTTCTTCCACCCCTTAAGGGTTTTTCCGTCAAAGATCGATTCCCATTCTCCTGTGTTTCTTTGTGAATTACATGCTGTCATCAATACAGCAACAAAAAAAATGTTGATAATTCCTGCTTTTCTCATTTTAAAAGTAAATCAAGTTAAATAAAAGTTTTGCCTATATCCCATGCCAAAACTAATCAAAAGATTTTTTATTTTCGAATTTATCATTAGGATTATCAGCCTTAAAACTGAAAATCAATAGAATAATAATTAGAGCGGAAAAGCCAAGAATCCGTAAATTAACTTTAATTTCTTTCTATTGGTATGCCATTTTAGGGTGAACCTTTAAAGTCCGGTACCCGTAAATTGCTATAACAACAAAGCAGATAAACGGAAGAATAAAAGAGAAGTTTACAGCCGGCAGCCAGCCAACTGTCCCCAGGTCTATAATAGCTCCCTGCAACGGTGGCATCAATGCGCCACCTACAATAGCCATAACCAGTCCTGCAGCACCAATAGTTGCATCGTCACCAAGGCCTTCGAGGGCAATGCCATATATTGTCGGGAACATTAAAGACATGAATGCAGAGGTAGCTATTAAAAGGTACAAGCCTGCCATACCCTGGATAAGTATAACACCTGTAGTCGTACACATTCCTCCTATTGCAAAAAGTGTCAGAAGTAACCGTGAATTCAAATATTTCATAAGCATAGTGCTTATAAATCGACTTGACAGAAAAATTACCATGGCCACAATATTATAATTCTGTGCAGTTGCCTTGGGGATACCAAGGTTATCGGCATATTGGATAATAAAGGTCCAGCACATGATCTGGGTCCCCACATAAAACACCTGTGCAATAACTCCTTCACGATATTTCTTATTCTTAAAAAGGCGTCCGAATATTTCCCCTGTACGGATAGTATGATTAGCATGTTCTCTTTTCGGCATCTTTGAAAATGCAATAATTATCAGAATGGCAAGAACAACAAAACCAAGTATTATATAAGGGTCCCGTATTACAGCAAGATCATGCGTGCGGATTACAGCCTTTTTTGCCTCGCTTAAAGTAGTAAAAACAAGATTCCCGGATTCGTCCCTTATGTCGGACTCCAGAGAATTAAGAATAAATTTTGATGCAACAAACATTCCCAGCAACGATCCGACAGGATTAAAGGATTGGGCCAGATTAAGCCTGCGGGTGGCGGTCTCTTCAGATCCCATGGAAAGAATATAAGGATTAGCGGTTGTTTCCAGAAAGGCAAGGCCAAATGTCAAAATATAATAGGAAACAAGGAAAAAACCAAAAATTTCAAACTGCGCGGCAGGAAAAAATAAAAATGTACCTATAGCATAAAGTGTCAATCCGACTATAATACCCTTCTTATAACTGAAACGCTTTACAAATAGAGCTGCAGGTATTGCCATAGTCGCATAACCTCCATAAAAAGCAAACTGAACCAATGCGGCTTTGGCAGTAGATGTTTCCATAACAGTCTGAAAAGCTGCAACCATGGGATTCGTAATATCATTGGCAAATCCCCATAAAGCAAATAGACTTGTAATTAATATAAAGGGTACTAAAACCTCTCTTTGGACAACGACTTTTTTCATTCGAATATAATTTAATTAAACATTTTCAAAGGCATCATATGTCTCTCACATAAGTTTAAATCATACTTCCTGATGATTTTCCAAAAATGCTTGTTTCATTTGTGCCTTACTATATAATTAATAAATTGAAATTTCAAAAATGCAAAAATATATAAATCATTCTAACCTGCACTTTCCTGCATAAAATTCTTTTTATCAGTTACACTTATAACAACAGGACCAAGGAGTCCTGCTTCCCTTATCTCCCAGTCGGAAGCATCAAAGGGTTTATAATCTATATTCACAAAATTTATATCATAAAACTTTTTCCATTCAACACCCCGCCGGTCAAGATCCCTTATACGGTTTGCGGCCACATTGGTAACCTCAACTTTCAGAATATTTTTACCTTCGCAAAGATTATCAACATATACTTTATATGACGGGCCGAAGAGACTTCCATAATTCTTTTCATTAAGTGTCACATTGGCACAGTCTTTAACTTTCCCCAGGTCCAGCCATCCCTGTTCACAATCAGAGTCCCATTCAAATTCAAGCGAATATTTTGCTGTTCCGGCAAATCTGACTGTTTGCGAATCACCCATGTTAGTCCATGATAACAACTTATCTGTACTTATATCACCCGGATATACGGGACCTCCATTTTCAAAGGTTATTCTCCACAATCCCTTAATTTCAATATCCTCATTATCATCCTTAATATATGGATATTCCCGGATGTCATATTTTTTATCAGAACACTTTATAAATACAGCTCTTTCAGGTTCCAGACAAATTCTGATTCCTTCAATATTCTTTTCAGCAAGGAATATTCCACCATTATCAGGATAAAAAAGAACATATGATCCGGCATTTTTATTCAATTTAACGAATTCATCCAAAGGCTCTGTATTACAATTAAAAACCATATACCAGTCCTCCCCCTTATTCTTCATTTTTATAAAATCAAAGCCTTTGCCGGTGAGGTCTCTTTCAACTGGTATTTTTGATCTTTCAAGCAGATCAGGAATATAGCCTGTCCATTTATCCTTATCAACTGTTGATTTCATCCTGTCAAGTTCTTTACCTCTTTCCACAAATCTTTCCATCCCGGGAACATCTGAAGGAAGAGATCCGTCATAAAATACTTTTGCCCCATCAGATGTCAATTTCTGCAGACAGCTGAATGTTTCAAGAGGAATGTACTTAGTCTTAGGTATTATCAAAGCTTTGTAAGAAGAATTGCCGGATGTAATAATATTGCCTTCTGATATTTTACAATCCTTTAACTGCGTATCAGAGATATAATCGAATGTATATCCCGTTCTCATTAATTCTTTAGATAAATCTGCAACAGGTTGTTCATTAAACCATCCGGCATGCGGACTTACACCAATATGTTTAAACAAATCTCCCTCTGATGCAGCCACGTCATAATAAGGCCAGTAAACCAGCAAATCAGATTGTGGTTCACTATTCTGCAAAATGCTCTGACTTCTTTCAATATATTTAAACAAAGCCGGAAGTTCTTTCCAGAATGGGTTACGATTATTGATCTGTGTGGATGCATAAAATAACCAACCGGGCCATTCAGCATCTTCAGGAGAATAACAAGTACCATGGAAAAATATGTGATTAATTCCTGCAAGAAGGAACCGGTTTGTTGCCCTCATCATATCGGAGGTTGTAACAGTCCAGTGCTCCTCCAGCCAGGTATAACTCTCCGATGATATCAGCCTTTTGCCTGTTACATGTGCGGCTGACGAGGCAAACTTATTTACAAAAATATCCCTGCTTCCCCAGGGTATGGTAAAAATAATTTCTGTTTCCGGAATATCGGAGGCTGCATAGAGATCCAGTATATTACCCGGAGAACCGTGAGCCTGGTTCCGGTTCAAAGTCTGATGCCTGTTAGCCCATTGTGTCATTGGTTCTATAAATGATACCAGTACGAGATCCGATAAAGTTTCCCGGTAATCCGATCTTACCCTGGCAATTGTATCCGGATCATTACAATCCCCGGCCAGAACATGAAGGTATTCAGCTATATCATAACCTCTTCTCTTTTTAAATTCATCAGTGAAGCTGGTTGTGAAATCTCCGGTATATTCAAATGAATCATGGAAGAAACACCTGATCAGCCCTTCTTCAATTCCCAGTCTTTTCCAGAATTCGTCCAGGTACCAATTGGTAATTTCATCATTAAATGTATCCACAGCCCATCCTTCTCCCCCTTTGCATGCACGTTTAACTTTATCCCTATTTTTAATCCTTTCAGCTATATAAACAGTTCCATTGTATGGCGCTTCGAATTTTTCCTCTGTTTTTAATACCATGACTTTCCCGTCTTTCCCCATAAAAGAGGCAGCAGCGATTCTTTCAATTTCTTCGGGAAAGCTCCATAATTCCCCTTTATTTATGTTGAATTTATGCATTCGTAATGACCACAATCCTTTTTCTTCAGGAACAAACGGGCCACCGCATCTCCATCCACTGCCGGGAGGAATGTCAACCACCATGTCTAGTTTATTCGCTTCACGTATTGTAAACTTCAGGATTTCAGCAAATTCAGGTGTGAGATATTTTATAAAGCGCTCTTCTTCCCCTTTAACACCGTAAATTGAGGTGATCTCCACTCCCCCAATACCGGCGGCAGCCATTTCTTCCAATTCACGTTTAATATTTTCACGATCCACGGCATTACCCATCCACCACCACCTTGTACAGGGTTTCGATTCCATGTCAGACCCGGGCCATGTCAATTCTCCGGTATAACAGGACATTAAAGAAAAATTTTTCATTTGATAATCATTTTATTCTCCTGAAAACACATACTTGCCACCAGGCTCAAGTTCCAATGTAAACACATCTGAACCGTATTTTACATCTGTTTTGCCCCCCTTTTCTGAACTTATTACTGCTTTTGTCAGTTTGCCATCTTTCCAGAAGATATCACATTCATATCCTCCGCGTGCCTGCAATCCCTTAACACTCCCTTCACTCCATGCAGCCGGCAGGGCAGGTAAAAGGCGTATAACTTCATTATGCGACTGCAGCAACATCTCGGCAATTCCGGCAGTGCCTCCGAAATTGCCGTCTATCTGGAATGGAGGGTGAGTATCAAAAAGATTGGTAAGGGTAGATTTCGCCAGCAACTGCTGCAAATGGTCCCATGCCGCTTCTCCATCATGCAGTCTGGCATACAGACAAACAATCCATGCACGGCTCCAACCCGTATGTCCTCCTCCACTCTCCAATCGCTTCTGAATGGTTTTTTTCGCAGCTTCGAAGAGCTCCGGTGTCTCTTCCGTGATCTGTTCGAGCGGATAGAGCCCAAGCAGATGGGACATATGGCGGTGTCCCGGCTCAACCTCTTCATAATCATGAATCCACTCCTGGATCGTTCCGTTTTCGCCAATCTGTATGGGAGGTAATTTATCTTTCATCCCTGCTATTTTAGCGGCAAAATCATGATCCATATCCAATATTGTTGTTGCCTCTTCAATAATATCAAATAATTTACTGATAATCTGGATATCGGTAGTTGCAGCGTAAGTAAGTAAAGATCTTTCCTCTTTGTTGGTTCCTGGCACATAAAAAGTATTTTCAGGTGAATGGGAAGGGTTGGAAACCAGATAACCCTCTGGTGATTCAACTAAAAATCCCGCAACAAACTCAGCCGACCCTTTTAAAAACGGGTATATCCTTCTCAGATATGCTGTATCAGCTGTAAATTCAAAATGCCTGTAAACGGGAAAAGTCATCCATGGGCCATCCAGAGGTGTTATGCCCCAAACGCCATCAGCAACTCCCGTACGTCCAAACGGATCTGTCAGGTGATGCAAAGTCCATCCCTCTGTTCCATATGATTCCCTGGCAGTTACAGAGCCCGGGACAGTCAGTTCTTCCATAAAACGGGTAAGTATTAAACTGGTTTCAGAAAGGTTACAGACCTCAGCAGGCCAATAGTTCATTTGAAGATTGATATTAGTATGAAAATCAGAGTTCCAAGGAGCCCTAAATTCCTTATTCCATATTCCCTGCAAATTTGCCGGTAGTAACCCCGGTTCACGTGAAGATCCCATCAACAGGTATCTCCCATATTGAAAATAAGTTGTCACCAACCCATTATCAACTGCACCGTTTTTTACCCTGTCAAGTCTTTCATCTGTAGGTATATTTTGAAGAGTGTCTTCTCCAAGAGAAAAAGATACCCTGTTAAACATTTCTGAATGATTATCAATATGGGAATCTTTTATTTCTGCAAAGGATTTTGCTTCCACTGCATTAAGAACAGATTCGCATTTGGCCTCCGGCTCAATGTCGTCCGTAAAATGGAGCTTATCAAGATCATAGTTTGTTGCAGCAGTAAGATAAACAGTCAAAGAGTTTACAGAAGTGCATGTCAGGCGGTCGGTACCATCCGAAAGAGTTCCTCCCTTATTTTTTACCTTTGCAATCGCGGCAAACTTCATATGTGCACCTGCAGGTCCGCTCCCCGGATCTTCAGGATCCATGATCTGTCCAATCATCAATAATTTACCATCCGCAGACAAAGATGTAATTGCATCTCTCTCCCGTTTCAGGCTAATATCAACATTAAAAGGTTTTGTGCCGGAAATTCGTATAGCAATAAGATCATCCGGTGCTGAAGAAAAAACTTCCTGGCTTATTTTGTTATCACCTGCCATATATGTAGTGGAAGAAATTCCGGTGTTAAGATTCAGATCCCGTTTATAACCACTGATTTCACCGTCATGGTGATAATCCAGAAATATATCCCCTAATATCTGGTACGAACGTACCCTTGGGGGAGTGCCTAAAAGATATTTATTAGCCATTTCATAAGCTTTCCTGTACTCACCATCAAAAATCAACTGCCGGATCTCCGGAAGATACTCAAGGAACTCCGGATTATTGTTGTTGATCTGAGTACCTGCCCAAAGACTCTCTTCGTTAATCTGAAGGCGCTCATTATCAGGATTGCCAAATATCATGGCTCCTAAACGCCCATTTCCGACAGGCAATGCTTCTGTCCATTCATCAGCAGGTTCGTCAAACCATAACCTGTAATCCTGAACAGTCACATCCTCTTTATCACATTTTGCAAACAGTAACGGTATAAAAACAATAAAAAAGAAAATTTTTGATCTCATAACTTAAATTATTAAATAATATATCATTGATTATCAACATAATGAAATTTATAAATAGAGATTTTTAACAGAATATTACTGTTTCAGCAAATGTAATAAAATACGAAGAATTTTTAATACTATGCAGTTTAAACTGATCAATAAAAATTACCCTCCGGATATACTCTGTTTACAAAAAAGTAACGAATTCTGCAGGCATTTCCTTCACTTTGAAGATTTTTTCCTTCCGCGATACGGATACGCAGTGTATGAACCTGTTCAGACAGACCGGTTGCAAGTGTATAATACCATGGAATATGCAGGTTCCGACTCCAACGGGTGAACAGATCCTGCTGTTTCCATTCATCATTATCGATTTTATATTCTATAATACCGGCATCATAACCTGCAGCCACTGCAATACCCACAGCATTCCCTGAAAATTTAAATTCCAGCACACTCCCCGGCCTGTCTCCAATCAGCATAGAGACATTTACATAGTTAGCCCGTGTTCCTTTATCATCCTCCGGATGCCAGTTTTTAACCATAGTCCAGCCTTTTATTAACCGGGCCTCTGAAGGATTTATCAATATACCCTTATCATAGTTATCATTATCCAGGGGTTGAGGCATTATATGGCTCGTTATCTTATCATCTGCAGCAACAGGCCCTGACCAGGCCTTTTCCAGGAATTCTCTCATTGAAAGAAAATAAATATTCTGTCCAAACGGAGAAGGATGAAGATTTTTAAAATCATCTTCCCAGGTAAACTCTTTTGCATCTATACGTTCGGTTACTTCTTTTGCAAGATTAATAGTTGGAACACTATAATGGTCAGCTACTTTTTCATGATTTTGAATCACTCCGGGAATCCTTCCTGAACGATAAGTTTCCATTTTATCCGGATCAACAAAATGCATAATTACAATATCTGCAGCCGGATTATCATACCTGACATGCCTGACTATTCCCTCCATAGCCCTTATCTGTTCTTTTTTTGTCCTTCCATTCGAAGCATCATTAACCGCAGCTTCTTCAAAAAGCAGATCCACCGGGCCGTGAGAAAGCACATCCCGTTCTATTCTGAATGCAGCAGGGGTAGTACCCATTGAAGGAATCCCGGCCGGAATGAATTCAAATTCAGTATCCGGAAATCTTTTTTGCAAATAATTACATATACTGTCCCGCCATCCGCCATTATAAGTAATTGAACCGCCCAGAAAAGCCACCCTTCCTTTCTTATCCCTCTTGAATTTTATTAAACTATTACGGATGTCTCCCCTGTGTGTATGATACTTTGACGGATCAAGCCGTTCTGATGGCATTTGCGTAAAATACCTGATAAAATCAGCCGCCATCCGGGGAGTTTCTATTGGAAAATGATGGCCGTACAAATCCTGTTCACCCTGTGTGCATGGCACGACCATAGCAGGGCCTCCGCGGCTGACACCTTCAAGAGCCACCTTTTCTGAAAGTTCATAGTTGCTGGTCAGGTATTGATAAAAATCATCCCAGTATTTCATTACTGCAGGACTCCCATACTGATTATTGGTATTCAGCCAGGCAACATGAAATCCCTCTGTCAGCAGGATACTGTCCATTTCAAAATGCCAGCCGGGGAACCGGGCACGCCATATCCACGGATTACCATTCACCGGGATATCCGGCATAATTATATGGGCATCCTTATCCTTAAATTCAAAATTGTATTGTATGAATTCCTGCCAGTTATTCTGTATCGCCCTGGCATATCTCCGCCCCAGTTCAAGCATTCCGACCGTGTTATAATGCACTTTATCATCAGGGTAAGGTGTGTCAGTCTTAAAATCTTCAGGAATATTTTTCATATATCCCTGTCCCGCCGCATTTGACTGGCCTCCATACAAGATCACATCAACTATCTTCTTCCTGGCATATATGAGTTGAGAAGCGGATAAAAGAAGTATTATTAAAAATAATCTTTTCATATCTTAACTTTATTGGTTCAATTCATGGAGAAAATCAGACATATTCAAAGTGTCTCAACAGGATAATACTGATCACCGTTTATATAAAAGTACATCCGACTAATTAAAATTATTACAGAAAAGTTCTATTGGATTTTTGATTTTACCAACTGAACAGTAACTGCTCCGGTAATTTCTGTGCCTTCCTTCAAAGGCCTGCGTTCATCACTATAGTGCGAACTGAAAAATCCGTCTCCTCCTCCTGTTGAGTAATCCGCAACAAGGAAACTGACAGATTCTCCGTCAACAAAAGAACGAAATGCGTGTTTCCCTTCAGAAAGGACAACAATGCCAGCACCATCATCTGAAGTCAGCGATGCCCAGTAAATATTCTCCCTCGTTGCCCTGAAATCATTAGTGCCCAGCTCATTGGCATCAAAGCTCCAATGATTCTCCGGCTCAAGGCGCGGCGATTCCATATGATAAGCCCTGCTGTCAAATGGTATTGCACTCCCTTTTGTCCTGCCTATATGATCATCAGGATAATTGCTCCAAAATCCTTTCCTGTACCAATCCAGGTTCTTTATACCACCCGGGACTTTAAAGACCATACCCCACTGACGAGGTGAAATACTGATTTTGGATGTCATTATATAGCTTACTTCCAGAGAACCATCACCGGAAAACTTATAAAATATCTTACCTTCTGCTTCATCATAAGATCCCTCTACAGTTATAACAACACTGTCATTGTTAAGGGTTTGGGTGCTGTTTGCCAACACCCAGTTACTACACGGATCGTTATGAAAAGGAATGTTAAGACTGTAATCCGTTTTGCATTCGCCTGTCTTAAGACTTAAAATCATTAATTCCGCACCCCCTGTGAGGATTTTGGCCTTTCCGGAATAAGCTCCGGCCAGCTTACCTTTGTTTAAATCAAAGAGCCATCTGAAATCAGTTCCTTCGATTGATAAAATATCTCCATCCTGATTTACAATGAGTTCACCTGTGTTCGTTTTATTAAACGGGAAATTATCCCTTTTCTGTTCCCCGATTTCAATCATACATGACTCTACTTCCAGTCCTTGTGGTGAAAAAACAGAAACACTCATTTCCTTTCCTTCAATATCGCCCGCCCGGGGATAAACTCTTAAGATACCGGACCGGCCCGGAGGCAGATCCATATTAACCATTCCCTCTTCTTCTCCAACACTCCACTTAATCAGACATTCATTCAGATTAGTCACATCAAAACGGTTTTCAACCTGAAGTTTAACTGCCTCTCCTTTAGACGGTGCATCAATTCTGCGATTATGTATTTTGACGGGCGAATAACTTTTTTTTATATGAAAATACTCAGGTTTTTTTCGTCTCCAGCCATCTACGGGTCCCCACTCTCCATAACCAACAGCCCTTTCGCCGGACACATAAAAAACATCATCTATCCCTGACCATATGGCACCCCCAAGGCATCCCCGGCTTTTATACATGTTCTCCCACATTTTTATGAAAGCCCTTCCCCAAACATCCCTTACACCGGGATCGGTGACAATCTCAGACCGGTTGTACGCATTTAAGTGTGCATATTCTCCAAACAGCAATGGACGGGGAAAATCTTCAGCAACTTCATGGCCTCTTTTTCCCGGATAATGAATATTTGCCACAGGCATGGCTGTGCTTCCGTAATTGTTAAATCCTCCATAAGCCTGGTCGTGAAATGTAGCGGGACGGGAAGGATCCTTTTCAGAATAAAATTTGGCCAGCTTTGCCCAGTTCGGGCCCCAGGCCGACTCATTAGCCATCGACCAGATAATTATACCCGGATGGTTTCTGAAAAATGAAATATTTGTATTGGCAATTTTTTCCATGTAGGGATATAGATCCGGGTTATGAGGATCATAAGTTTTCCAGTGTTCATTGGCATGATGGCCAATCCAGCAAAGCGGATTTTCCAATTCTACATATAATCCCAGCTTATCACACCATTCGATAAACTCTTCAGAAGGGGGGTAATGTGATGTACGGATATAATTAACATTCGCTTCCTTATATAATCTTGCATCTTTTTGCCATAATTCCGGAGTAAGGCTTCTTCCGCGCAGGGGATGGGCCTCATGACGGTTCACACCTCTCAGCTTAACCGGAATACCATTTACATATAACTGATTACCAACTACATCTATTTCCCTGAATCCAATATTTCTTTGAATCCTTTCAAAACTCCCTTCCGTTTTAACAAGTATGTCAAGCTGATATAATTCAGGGTGTTCAGAATCCCATTTTACTGGCCTTTCAATAGGGAATTCAAGATTTAACGGCTGCTCCATCTCTCCGTTGAAATTAATACGAAATTCATTGTTAGTCAAATGGACTTCATATCCCAAAGGATCCCGAAGGCTTATATTTATCATTACTGAACCCGCCAAATTTATGTTATTGATTATTCCGTTGATCTTTAAATCAGCATTCTTAAAATTAGTGTCAAAATCTGTTATTACTGACAGATCAGATATATAAATTTCAGGTACGGCATATAAATATATTTTCCGGAGAATACCGCCTAATTGATGAGCAGCATACTGTGTCCCTGACATTAAAGTATCTGCAAGTGTTTCGGCAACTATTTTTATTAATATCTTATTCGTTTCACCATATTTCAAATAATCAGTCATCTCTTTTTCAAAGGCCACCATTGGCCCTGTATGAATACCTGCGTCCTTGTCATTTACCCATATACGGGCCTGGCTAAAAACAGCATCACACCTCAGAAAAACAACCCGGCCATTCCAATTTGAAGGAACCATAAATTCCCTGAAATAGCTTCCTTCCTCTCCAGGCACGACTTCAAATCCCTGCATAAACCATTCGCCGGGCACTTCAATCTCTTTCCATTTATCATTTATCTCCGGCGGAGATGATTTATCCTCATATGATTCATTGAAATACCAGTTTCCATTCAGACTGATATTAAATTCATTTATGTCCGTCTCCACAGGAACGGTTACAAACTGAGAAAAAACAGGGCTGATTTTTATGAATGAAACAACAAATAACAGTAACAATATTCTGACCTTCATATGTATGAAATTTTTTAAATAAATATAAAGATTCCCAAGATAATACGAAAATTATAATTTATCATTACCGCAGAAATTTTTATATTATTTTCTTTTCAGCGTTTCAACATAATCCTGGTTATATCGCAACCTGTCATGTTCTTTCCATTTACCTATTACCGCAGTTTTATAACCCTCGTCTTTTAAAAGATTTGCAACAGTCACTTCATTTACCGGCAAACCAATCAGATCGGGATCTGTATTATCATAGTTGCCGGGATTGGTCTCGTGCCCGAAATATTGTTGATACCTTCCGGTAACAAGTCCTGCCCTGGTAAGACTGCAACAGGGACCGCTGACATAGCCATTCGTAAACAGAACTCCTTTTTCGGCCAGCTCATCAATAAAAGGTGTTTTGATTGTTTTACTGCCATTAAAGCTGAAATCCGCATAGCCGGCATCATCTGATAAAAACACAATTACATTTGGTTGTTCCGGCAGTTTTTCATCTGAATTACCGCAGGACATGAAAAGCCAAACAGAAGCAGAAACAAAAAAGTAAATAAAAAAATTCGACAGTGAATATTTCATATTAAAATTAATTATTTTCAAAGTTATCATATTAAACAACAATAAGTTATAATCATACTATCAGATGATTCAACAAAAATGCTCATTTCATTTTTACCTTAATCCTTAGTCAGATAATAAATTTTAGCTGATTGCTTTTTCTCTTATGAATTACTGATTATTCCAATGAAGTCCCGGGCTCTTCTAAAAAATCTTTAACCGATTCAGTGAGTTTTTCTACGAGTGAAACATTCTCATCAACCAAATTTATTACTTCATGAGGACCATTTTCAAGGTGAAATAATTCAACCGGTTTTTCAGGGGGCTTAAAGATAAAAGAAAATAGTGTTAAAAATCCAGCTCCCACGGATAAACTGAATTAGCACGTATGCTTTTCTGATAACTATTCTCTCTCCTGACCCTTTCGCGCTTTTTTTCAATGCTCTCTTTTGATTCTCCGGGTTCAATATACCATTCGCTCGGGGAATGAGCATCGGTGAATATCCTCAATGCCTCACTGACAATATCCTTATGTTCCGGAGAAACATCATAAAGACATGAGATATCAGTTGATACATCCCATACCTGGATGGAATCATCCGGATGATCCCTGTATGCAAACCAGTTTCCGAACCTGGCGGACTGGGCATGGGTATTATGAGAGCCACTCTCCCAGTAAAGATAGTCATGAAGTGGATTTTCCAGGTCTTTTCCCTCCAATATCGGGACAAGACTTTTGCCGTCATTATCAGGCGGATCGACTCCGGCAAGGTCACAGGCAGTTGCCAGAAGGTCATACAGCGCCACAACCTCATGTGAATAACCTGATTTTATTTTACCAGGCCA
>CAZIOB010000036.1:0-4916 GCA_964540755.1 uncultured Prolixibacteraceae bacterium
TTATTTATCCCTGTCACCTTTCTTAAAATCTTCCAGTAACTTCATCAGATGTTCTACCTTTTCAGGATTTTCTTCACTTATATCCCGTGCTTCCCTGAAATCCTTTTTCAAATCGTATAATTCTGCCTCATTTGTATTTCTGTTTAACAACAGTTTCCATTCGCCTTCCCGCACTGCATAAAAGTTTGATATTTTCCAGTAAAACGGATGCGAACTTTCATAAGACTCTTTCCCCGTCAGCAACGTCCAGATATTTTCACCGTCAACATTTGTTTTTTCCAAATCTTCCTCACAATCAGCCAGAGCACAAAACGTTGGTAACCAATCTGATACATGGACAGGAAAATCTATTGCGCCCGGTTCGAGTTGTCCCGGCCAGTTTACAAAGGCGGGGACCCTGATGCCTCCTTCGTAAAGGTCACCTTTCCAGCCCCGCAACGGAAAATTATTACCTAAGACACTATGCGGTTTGTCTGCATATTTACCCCTGTATTCAGTATCACTCTGCCAGCTTTTCTGTCCCCCGTTATCACTTGTAAAGACTATTAGTGTATTCTCGCGCTGACCTGTCCGCTCCAACGCATCAACAATTTTACCTATACCGGAATCCATGTGAGTAATGCTGGCAGCAAACCACTTACGTGAAAGATACATATTATAATCATCATAAACCGACACCCACTTTTCCGGCTCATCAAGGGGATAATGAGGTACACTGTATGCCACATAAAGTAAAAACGGCTTATCATCTTCTTCTTCAATAACACGAACCGCCTCCTCTGTGATTAGGTCAGTAGCATGTCCCTCTTCGTCAAGGTATTCATCATTACGATGCCATGATTTTCGTGAAGTTAGTTTGGTTTCCCTTTTATATTCGTGGGTATAAGGGTCAATCTGACCGTCAAAATAACCGTAAGATGAATCAAATCCATATTTCAGAGGAGTATAAGGCGGAGATCCCATATGCCATTTACCCGCTATAGAAGTGGTATAACCATTATCACCAAGAATAGAAGCAATAGTAGGATCACCAAGATCAATCACTTCCCCGTAATCAGGTCCTGTGATACCGTAACGACCGGGATATTTGCCCGTCATAAGACTTACCCTTGTCGGGGTGCATGTAGGCATCACATAATGTTGGTCAAGCCTTATTCCAGATTCTGCAAGTTTATCGATATTCGGTGTTTTAATTGACGAACCATTATAACCCACATCGCCCCAGCCCAGATCATCGGGTATAATAATGAGTATATTGGGTTTGTCCGGCACTTGCGGAGTAGCCGGACTACATCCCTGACAACCTAAAAAAGTCATTAATCCTGCAAGGGAAAGACCAAATCGTAAATTTATTGCCTTCATTAAAAAATAATTTTTAAGTGATGATTAATTCTGCTGAACTCATAAATAAATTTAAAATATCCGGATATAAATACTAAATATAATAAAAATGAGTTATAAAATTTAATAATATTATTCACCCGAATAGTTTTCATTCGGCACCGGCATCTGGGCATTAATTTTCTCACGCCATTTTTCCAGTTCAACGGCCAGTTCCTTTGTTTTTGATGGCAGACTGTCAGCCAGATTAACTGACTCGCTGATATCATTTTCAAGGTTGAAAAGTTCATAAGGGGAACCTTCCCCTTCAAGAAGACTCTTTTCGTACCATTCTATAAGCTTCCAGTTTCCTTTTCTCATAGCCCCGGCCGGAATCATTCCTGATCCACCATGATAATGAGGATAATGCCAAAAAAGCATTTCATGAATATTAGTAGCCGGATTTTTTAATACCGGGACAAAACTTTTTCCATCAAAATTCCCCGGCATAGAGTCAATTCCAGCGATTTCACAAAAAGTGGGTAATAAATCTATAGAACAAACCAATGATCCCGAAACACTCCCCGCCTCAATAACATCTTTCCATTTAACGATCAACGGCTCCCTTATTCCTCCCTCATATAACCAGCCCTTACCTGCTCTCAAGGGAGTCTGATCTGCATGGGCTTCCTTGCCTCCGTTATCGGAAAAGAAAATTATAACGGTATTTTCATCCAATCCCAATTCACTTACTTTGCTGAATATTTTTCCGCAACTGTTATCCAGACGCTCTATCATCGCAGCAATTACCGGATTATTCTCCGGTTCTTCGCTCGCCTCTGATTTTTTATATTTCTCAATAGTTTCGTCTCTTTCTTTCAAAGGATCGTGAATAGTATTATGTGAAACATAAAGAAAAAACGGTTCCGACTGTTTCCTCTCAAGGAAGTCGAGAGCTAAATTCGTTATTGTATCCACGTTATGGGCATCATCCTCAGCATCCTGCCAGGACTGAGTCATGCCATCCGAAGGCTTATAGGTAACAAAAGATTCATCAAATCCCTGCTTGTCGGGATTGTACGGCAAACTTTCAGGGGGCATCTTAGCCTGGCTCAGATGCCATTTCCCGAATGCTGCAGTATAATATCCTTTCTCTTTTAATAATTCGGCAACAGTTACTTCCTCCAATGGCAGAAATTTTTGCCAGTCGGGCTGAGTAAGAGGATAAATATTCCTTTTATTTCCTGCAATGAAATCCGTTAAATGCAGCCTTGCAGGATATTTGCCTGTCATGATACTCGCCCGCGTTGGCGAACAAACAGGACAGGCAGCATAAGCATCCGTAAATCGAATTCCTTCACTGGCCAGTTTATCTATATTGGGTGTCTGGAAATAAGTGCTGCCATTACAGCCAATCTGTGTATAACCCAGATCATCAGCCAGAATTAAAATAATATTAGGAGGTGATTCCTCCTTTTGACAACCACCTGAAAGCAATATGGAAAGACCTAAGGTTGCCAAAATAATTCTAAATTTGATATTCATTTTCAATGTCTGATTAAATTAATTTCTTAAAAAGATTTGTACAATAGCAATTCGCATATACTAAAATTTACCAAAATTAAATACGATACGATCTATTAATTAAACAAAATTACGTTAACGTTAACGAAAAACAAAACCAGATAACTTAATTTTCTCTGTTGTTGAACAAAAAACATTATTATCCGCCACTTCATGGATTAATAAATAATACTCTTTCAGTTAGTCCGACCTGAACAGTATATTTTGTCACCAAATCTCAATAACGATCAATATAAAATTGATTTAACGCATTGATATTTATTTTTTATTATCCTATTCTTTTGATATTTCTAAAATTCACATGTCTTTCCACTGCTCGGATCAAACTCCTCATTCATTTAATATAGAAGGTATAGGAGCATTAACATTCTCTGTCCATGTTTTCAATTCTTCCAGCAATTTAACTGCAATACCAGTTTTTTGGTCAGACAGATCATTTTTTTCGGAGATATCATTTTTGAGATTGAACAACTCATAACGTTCGTACTCATAGTAATATATCAATTTCCAGTCGCCCGACATAATTACCGACGAAGGCACGGCCCTCCAATAATTTTCTTCTCCGTCATATGAAGGCAACACAGCATCCTTACCTCCACCGCCAAGATACAAAGGAAAATGGAAAAATACTGATCTTTCGGTGTCAAATGCTTCCCCCTTAATGAGGGGAACAATGGAGAGTCCGTCCACAGGTTGATTTTGCGGAAAATTTGCAAAAGCGATCTCAACAAATGTCGGCATAAAATCCACTCCCAGGACCGGCACATCAGACTCCGAACCCTGTCTGGCAACACCCGGCCATTTTAAACAAAAAGGCACTCTTATACCTCCTTCGTAGAAAGTCCCTTTGCCTGCCCTTAAAGGTAAATTGGAAGTAACCGACGAAACTCCACCGTTATCAGAAGTAAATATAACAAGGGTATTATCTTCAAGTCCCTCCTCATCTAATTTATCCACTACCCTTCCTACACTCAAATCAATCTGCTCTATTTCAGCAGCATAAACCGGATTCATATCCTTATCCGGCCAACTCTTTAATTTATTTTTATAATAATCTATTCTTTCCTGCCGGGCGGCCATCGGACCATGCACTTCCCAATGGGACAGATAAAGGAAAAACGGGCTCTCTTTGTTTTCTTCAATGAAATTAACGGCGGCATCAGTTAATTTTTCTGCAACATAAACATTGTCGTAGTATCGCTTCTCATCACCGCAAATATTGGTAATATGACCGATCTCCCCGTTAGCAGAAAGCACATCAAATCCCTGGTTATCGTCCCCTATATGCCATTTCCCAAATCGTGCCGAAATATATCCCAATTTTTTAAGTACCTCGGCAAGCGATTCAAACTCAGCCGAAACGTTATTAATACTAACCGGGAAAGTATTGAATGTTGCGTTTTGTCCCTGTGTAGGAACCTTAAAACGCATTTTAGAAACCTCTCCTCCCCTCGCCAATCCCTGCGGCACGTAAACCTGGTGCCTTGGGGTGTACATGCCTGTGAGCAAACAAGCCCTGGAGGGAGCGCAGTTGGCTGCTGAAGGATAAAACCGGTTAAAAACCATGCCATCTGCCGCAAGTTTATCAATATTGGGAGTTTCATAGAATTCAGCGCCGTTATAGCCCACATCAGCCCATCCCAGGTCATCAGCAATAATCACAACGATGTTGGGTTTCGCCTGCGTATTTCTGTTAGTATTAGTGTTAAGTACATCAGCATTACAGTTACCATACAGAAAAAACAGAAGAATAACGAAGTTTAAAATTTTCATGGTTATATTATTAATTTTCTTAATATCTTTAAATATTATACTCTATACTTTTAAATTATCTGTCTCTTTCTATTACCTCCACTCCCAATAAAATTCCTAAATCTTTAATTTGTTTTCTTAAATCACCCAATGTAGCACAATGATGTATTCCGTATAAAGAAGGAAAATGCTGGTCACGGACTTTTTTAATATTGTCCACTTTAGCTATTATTTTGGAAGTACACATAACATGATCAATG
>CAZIOB010000037.1:0-12236 GCA_964540755.1 uncultured Prolixibacteraceae bacterium
GAAATGCTTCTGAAAATGACAAAAGAGATCGACCAGATTCGAATGGAAGGTGAAACCGCCATAAAAGAGGTCAGCCTTACTGAAGAAGAAAATGCAAGATTAGAAGAAGTTGAAGAAATCATTGACCGAATCAGCGATCAGATTAGTGAAATGTCCATGCGAGAAAGGATTACCAACGACCCAATATATGATGCTACCCTTAGAAATCTCATTTATGAATCTCAAATTTACCAACAAGAACATGAGAACCTATTAAAGAATAAAGAAGAAAGCATATTTATGAAGAAGAACCTCAATACCCTTTTAAAATATCTAGAAGAACTTGAAGACTTCGAAACCTTTGATGCAAAAATGTTTAGAGAGATTGTTGATAGGGGTCTCATTTATGACAATTATCAAATGGAATTTATTTTTAAATGCGGAATAAAAAGAAAAGCCTTAGGTTGGAGGCGAGGAAAAGATCCGGTAGAATCACTGGATCTAAATGCTATTGAAAAAATTGATGTCTAATTTAACAATTTACCATATTTCAACATATTGTTTACACAAAAAATTGCAAATTGAAAACTTATTTTAAATTAATTGACAAAATGTAAAATTTCATGTACCATATTTTTAAATAGAAAATATTTTAGAAATTACCACAGAGTTAAATATGAAATAAAGAGTACCACTATTCTTATGGTTTACAGGGAGGTTTATTGAATTGCTTTTTAATGAGATTGTTTCTGGATTTGTTTTTTATGGTGAATTTATCAGTGCAGATCCATTGAAATATGGAAACTTTAATGATACATATGTTGCATCTTTTAAAAAGGCAGATGGTGAAGTTAATCGGTATATACTGCAAAAAATCAGTAAAAATGTATTCAATGACATTAACAGCATGATGAAAAATGTCATATATGTTACCAGACATATTCAAAGAAAGATAAAAAAGCTGGGAGGTGACCCCGCTAGAGAGACCCTTGATTTCATTCCTGCAGTTAAAGGCGGGTATGTTTATAAATGCGGCAATGGGAACTTTTGGCGTGCATACAGCTATATCGATAATGTCCGGATATATCAGACAGTGGAGGAACCAATCCACTTTTATAATGCGGGAAAGGCCTTTGGGAAATTTCAAAAACTCCTTATTGATTTTCCTGTTGAAATGCTCCAAGTGACAATTGCTGATTTTCATCACACAGCAAAACGGTACGATACATTCCTGCAGGCTGTAAAAAATGACCCTTTAGGCCATGTTAAAGACATACGGGATGAAATCGTATTTATACAAAACAGAGGATCAAAAACAGGTATATTGATTAATCTTCTTGAAAATAGATATCTGCCCCTTCGGGTAACACATAACAATAGCAAATTAAATAATGTTTTGTTTGACAACAGGACAGGTGAAGGAATCTGTATAATAGATCTGGATACAGTAATGCCTGGTTCAACCCTTTTTGATTTTGGAGATTCAATACGCTCGGGAGCAAATACCGCTGATGAGGATGAACCTGAACTGTCAAAGGTAAAGTTTGATTTAACGCTGTTTGAGGAATTTACAAGGAGTTATTTTGAAGAGACTCACGAATTTTTGACACCCATAGAAATAAAATATCTTCCCTTTTCCGCAATACTTATGACCCTGGAACTTGGGATAAGGTTTCTTACCGACTATATAAACGGTGATTCTTATTTTAAGATATTTCAAGAAAATAGTAATCTTAAGCGCGCAAGAGTGCAGTTAAAACTAGTTGCCGATATGGAAGCCAAATATCAAGAAATGCAAAGTATAGTTAATGAACAGTATCTTAATAAACAAAACTGAAAGCGGGTGGAGACCTCCATCGATAAGTCTCCGCTTGATCACACCGACCGTTCCCTCCAATTTTTTTTGCAAGGGCGGCCCAGATGTTTACGTTTATTATAACCAGAAAGGTGATTTTCATTCATTACCGACTTTTCCCAACATTTCTTTCAGCATTTTATTTTCTTCTTCCAATTTTTTTGACCTTGCGCTGCTTGAAAGGGCGATATCCTCTTTCCACCAGTCTATCCCGATCTCCTGCGCCTTGTCCACTGAAGCTATAATTAACCTTATCTTTATTTGCAGAAGTTCAACCTCTCCTATGGATATTTTTATATCGCCGGCTATTACTATTCCTTTATCCAATATTCTTTCCAATAAATCAGCCAGAGTATCTCCGGATGCTGATTTTTGCAATGACATAGTTATTCCTCTTTTCAAATACTGATTTTTTACTTCTAAAAATAATATAATATACATATTTCTTTTTTACTACCTCAACCTTAATTATCAAAACAGTTTGCCAAGAGGACCGAGATCAATATTCAAATCGCTTTCCTTAAGCTTGAATATATCTCTTAATTCCTTCATCTTATCTTCCAGCTTCAAAAACGTTTCTCCCATCCTTTCAATTTCCTGTTCCGTAACTGTGCCATTTTCAATCCTTCTTAACGCCTGCTTTTCAAGAAGCTTCCTTAAAAGCTCAATTATCGTAAGAACAAGTTTTGCCAGGCCCTGTTCCACATTGTCCGTATTCAGCCCAAGCATATTTTTATTGTTTTGATTTTCGGCTTTCTCCATTTCCTTTTCAAAAATTTCAATATTTTTTCTCTTGTTTAAATTCTCTGTTACCATTTTTATCTCCTCCATATACATTCGATTATATTTCAATACTGCAAAAATTAAAGGGCGGCCAGGGACCGGTAATTAAAAAACTATATTCCTTGTTGCTATTTTCAATCTGGCGTACTCTTGTATAAAAACCGGAAACACCCATCCTGTCAATTAGGTATGCTCCACTAAAAAATATTGAATTTGTATTCATTATCGTAAATACGCCTTCGAAACTATCCGATAACATTTTATGAATTTTTTCAGCCTCTTCTGATGCACATGCTTTAATACGTTCATCTATTTTAAAAGTTCTCATTTTATTTCCAAGATACCCTTTTATTCTCTCATTTGATATACATAATTCGGGAATTCTTAGATCATTTTCAATTTCAGAGCATACTTTATCATAATTCCATAATGCTCTTACGCCCATTTCGGCTTTTCCTTTCAGTTTTTCAACATGTTCCAGAAAATCTCCGTAATTTTCTTTTAAAATCTTATTGTCTGAATCATATGCAACAACTGTTCCAAATCTGAAAGGTAAAATAGTTATATTCTTTTCAAATAATCTTTCGAGTACATTTTCATGGTTATAATAATTTTTCTCCGAATGCTCGACATCTGTCTTTATGGAAGAAAAAACAAGACACAGCGCTTTATGTCCGGTTTTTTCTATTGGCAATCCGTTTATACCCGTCAGATTCAATTCATTAAATTTTTCTGCAATACAGTATAAATATATGGAATTCATAAATAGTTCCATCCACCTATATAAAATTTTATTCTGAAACTTCGTATACCCTGTCTATTGAAGTTATAATTGCTTGTATGCTCACATAAATTAAATTGACATCAGCCACAGAAATCATAAGATTACCCTTTATGACTATCCCTTTATAAAGTATCCGGTCCAACACCTCAAACAAGGTTATACTTTTCTGTCTTAACACTAAATTTTCATTCATGCTTTAAATCAACTCCCTTGTCAAAGAAAACAAAATTATATATAGGCCAAGGACCGGTGCATTCTATAGTATAACTTTCACAGCCATACTCGTTCACAATGTTTGAGACCTTGTCCCGGAAACACTGGCAGTCTCTGTTATTAACCAGACAAACCATATCAAGCACGATTTTATTCTTTTCCGGGCATTCATTCTGTATCTCTCTGACTATTGTGTCTTCAGCGATTATTTTTAATTGCTCAAAAAAATACTGCACATCCCTGTTTATAACTTCAATAAAATAATTATCCAACTTTTCTTCAAATCTCTTCATCAGCATAAAAGCGACACCTTTCGATTTCTGACTGATCTCTTTAATTTCAGCTTTAATATCCTCTGTTTCCGTAATATTCTTTTTAAATCCACTTTTATCGCAAAAAATCTTTATACCCCATTCACAACTTTTTGCAGCAATTTGCAGGAAATCTTTTATTTGTGTATAATATTTTTTGAGAAAACCTGTTAAATCTTCAATGTTGCTAAATACCGTACAGAAACGCATCGGTAAAACCGGTAGGCTTTCCATTATTTCCTCTATAATATTCTCATGGATAACAGCTTTTTCTTTCACCCAGCCCAGGTCTTTTAGGTTTTCTTTCACGGCATTTTCGTTAAATAATTCAGAATCCACAATACTTACTGCTGCCTGTATATCATTATAATTCACTGTTTTTATGTAATTTTCCCCCGCTATCGTTGAGTTGCGCATAACGATATTTTTATTGCTCAAGCCCGCAGTCAGGCAATATACATAAAATGAAAACATCCTGATCATTCCTCCATATATTTTTCCAGCCTGTCCAGAAGTTCTTCTTCTTTACTCTCATATTCTACCAGGGTGATCTTCCCATCCTTCAGCATTTGTTCTAATTGCATGATTTGATTCTTGATGGAAGTAGGGCTGTAATATTCCTTATCCACTTCATCTGCAATTAGATTAACCAATTTTATAAAAAGCGAAAGCATGGGGTAAACCTCCTATAACATTTCTCCCGGAAATATAATTAAAGTGTTTACAGCTTTATATTGACAAAATTGTAAGGGGGAAACGGTCCAGAATATTTAAAATACAATTTCCCTTCGTAATTCTCATCAAGTTCACAAAGCATTTCGTCAAATTCACTTTCCTTTTCATCCGGAATAAGAAATGACGCATTCATAACCATTTCATTGGAAAGATTATCATTAATTACCGATTCCTCAGAAAATTCCATAAGTCTTTCAAAGATGTCATCCCTATAATTCATTGTGACCGTATTAAGTTCTTTTTCTATAATCTTTCCTGCTTCAATAAGCGCAGCCTGATTTCCGGCAATATTGTTTTTCTCCTGTTTCAAACGGACGATGTGCTGGTTCGTATCGCCGATCGATTTCAATATATCGTTAATATTCACATATGTAACCTTTACACCAACTTCAATCATGCCTTTTACTTTTTCAAGGAGTATTTTGAAATAGTCGTACCTTTCTATAAGCAGATTGACAATTCTTTCATTATTATTAGCAACAACACCGAACCTAAAAGGGAGTACGCTCCCATTTTCCATGGCTTTTTCAATAATACTTTCATGAATCATATTATTTCTGCGTGTTGGTTTAAACTGTTTGATTTCCGCCTCGCTTACGATCGCAAATATATCTCTGTGCTGAATTTTATACACATCACCTTCGATGTTTTCAATCCCGCCCTTGCAAAACAACATACCACCTTTATCCATATCGGTTATACAATATATGTATAGCCCCTTTTGCATTAAAACCCCTCCTAATAATTGATTTCCTGTACTGCGGAATAAAAATCCTCTTCTTTAATATTAAAATCTTTCAAATTATCAGGTACATTCCCCTTATTTATCTCAATATATCTTTTTACTGCCATCATTGTAGCTTTTTTACATACATTCTCAATAGAAGCGCCCGTTATTTTTTTCATATTTCCGATTATAGAATCAAAACTGATATCTTTTTCCACAGGTATTTTCCGGACATGGATGCGAAATATCTCAAGTGCTTCTTCAAATGTAGGTTCTGCTATCTTTATTATAGTATCAAACCTTCCAGGGCGTATTAATGCCGGATCGAGTATTTCAATCCTGTTTGTAGCCGCAAGTATGATTATACCTTCCCGTTTTTCTACCTCGTCCATCTCCACCAGAATCTGGCTTAAAACTCTCTCGGAAACTCCGGAATCAACGTTATCCGCTCCTCTTTTAGATGCTATAGCATCAATTTCGTCAAAAAAAAGTATACATGGCGAAACAAGTCTGGCTTTTTTAAATATCTCTCTTATTCCCTTTTCGCTTTCACCGACCCATTTTGACATCAATTCCGGTCCCTTGACATAGATGAAATTAATACCTGTTTCCCTGGCAAGCGCCTTTGCAGCGAGAGTTTTGCCTATACCCGGAGGTCCTGAAAGCAGTATGCCCCTTCCCGATTTTATTCCCGCTGCCTCAAACAGCTTTGGATATAAAAGTGGTAGTTTAACTTCATTCTCAAGTATTTCTTTTGCTTTTTTCAACCCTCCGACATCGTTCCAGGTAACTTTTGGTATCTCCACAAAGACCTCGCGTATTGCAGAAGGTTCTATCTGGTTGGCTGCCGTCAGGAAATTATTCATGTTCACCTTCAGTTTGAGTATATCCTCATAAGGAATATTTTGCTGACTTAAGTCCATATCTGGAAGTACTTTACTTAAGGCAATCATAGCGGCTTCCCTGCATAAATTCGCGATGTCGGCTCCGACAAAACCATGGGTTATTTCCGCAATCTTTTCAAGATCGACATCTTCATCAAGCGGTATTGAGCTTGTATGTATATTCAATATTTCAAGTCTGCCTTTTTTATCTGGGACACCTATGTAAATTTCCCTGTCAAAACGTCCCGGCCTTCTTATCGCCGTATCCAGAAGCTCAGGCATATTGGTGGCACCGATTACGACAATCTGGCCTCTTTTTTCTATTCCGTCCATCACGGCAAGCAATTGAGTGACAACTCTTTTTTCAACGTCCCCGATAACATTTCCGCGTTTAGGGGCTATTGCATCGATCTCGTCTATAAAAATGATGGACGGTGCGTTTTTTCTGGCCTCGTCAAATATCTTTCTGAGATTGGCCTCACTTTCGCCATAGAACTTCTGGATTATTTCGGGTCCGTTGATGCTTATGAAATATGTCGAAGTTTCATTGGCAACAGCCTTTGCAATTAAAGTTTTACCTGTACCGGGAGGACCATATAGCAGAACTCCTTTCGGGGCATCTATACCCAACTTATCAAACAAATCCGGGTATCTCAAAGGTAATTCGATCATTTCACGGATTTTTCTGATCTGATCCCGCAGTCCTCCGATATCTTCATAAGTTATCTTCCTGTAGGCCATTTTTACATTCTGTGATTTCGTTGAAAAGATAGTATTTTTGTCAATTACAGAGAATCCTGACGGTTCAGTTTTGTCGACTATTATATCACCATTAAAAAACCCGAAAACATTTATCCTTATCCTGTCTCCTTCAATAACAGGTTTGCCTTCCAATATTTTTGATATACTTTTGATAAAGTTGGCATTATTTTTGTCGATTAACTTCTGAGGCTGAATATCAACATATCTGGCACATGGAGCTTCAAGTTTCTCTATTTTTGCCTTCTCATTAATACCAATACCTGCGTTTTCTCTTGTTATTCCATCTACTTGAAGAATGCCTTTTCCTCTTTCTTCAATAAAAGATGGCATTATCCTTATTGCCGTCTGTTTTTTCCCTGTTATCTTCACCAGATCTCCGGTCTTAACCTTCAATATGTCATAATATACGGGATCAATCCTTCCAATTCCTCTTCCCGCATCTTTAACCTGACACTCTTCAACTGCAAGCAATACCTCATCCATTTTCTTATAACTCCTTAAGGTTCTGATTTCTTATCACTTTGCTGATTTCTTAAGCTGAAGCTCAAAAATTCCATTGGTATAGCTGCTCTTTTCAGGTTTATCACATACCTTGCTCTTTAATAAAATTTCTTTTTCATATTCCCTGCCGGATGACTTTGCGCTAATCTGTACGATATCTCCTGAAATAGATATAATGATGTTATTTTCTTCAATACCGGGCATTTCTGTCACTATTGTATAAAACTCACCTTCGTCAAAGACATCGACAATAGGTTCCCTTACCTTGTCAATAATTACTTTTTCATTATTATCATCCTTTTTTACCCTATTTCCGAATTGTTCTATAGAATGAGTGTTTCCCATGGATTTGACTGAAAAGCCATAAACTCCCTTTATTTTTCCCTCCGAATCGCTAAATTTCCCTTCTTTTTTAACTTCACCGCTTAAATCGGAAACAACGTCTAAAATATTTTTAAGACCCCCAAACAGTTTGCCCAACCCGAAATCAATACTAATATTGATGTTCTCCTCACTGTTATCATATTCTTTATTACTTTCTTTATTATTTTTCAAAATATCAACTCCTTTATCGGTAAATATGCTTTTAATATTCAAAATTAACAACCATGATATCATCTTCAGTCGCATTGGACAAAGGATAAGGCTCAGTCTTTTCTCCGGGCTTAAACCTTTTCTTTTTCTCTTTATCTCCAGATAGTCTGGTTTTTATACATGATTCAAGTTTACTTATCTGTTCCTTGGTTTTGCCGATCTCAAAATCCAGTGATTTAACTCTCGACATCAATATTCTTAAATTGCTTTCGAGAATAATTTTTCTGTAATACGACATCTGAAGATCAATATAGACCGAGGTTCCCTTTTGGGGCATGCTTCCTTTCGGTCTGCCTATAAGAGGCTTGTTATATGAAATTCTCTGCTTTTCTTTTATCATTAATGTGATATTTCCCTCCTGTCCCGGTTACCTGAATTAATAGCTGATCAACAATACTTTTCTATCAGTTCATTTATTTCATTTTCTTTAACCGATTTCTCATTATCTCGTGATTTTACCCCTGCGCCAATTTTGGAAGCCAGGACATCAAAGGCAACTTTTCTGAAAAAGGCATCCTCTTTAGACGCATGACTGCCGTTTTCCCTGATTATTTTACCAATCATGATCCCACTCCTGAGAGACGGTTTAATAGTACATTTATCATTATTACGGAACTCTCTGATAATATTTACAATCCTATCTGCATCTTCATAACTGACATTGCCTTTTGCCCTGACAATCTCCCTTTCTGTTTCCGCATCCATATATTCCATATTAATGGTAATCATCCTGTCTAAAAGCGCATCTTGAATTTTATGCACACCGACATATTCCTGCGAATTGCTGGTAAATATTGCTTTAAAATCAGGATGTACTTTCAGGTATCTGCTGTTATTGAAAGTATTTGATGTTTCAAGCATTTTTTCTTCAAGAATGCTTAACAGGATATTATTAGTTTCAGGTCTTGACCGGGTAAATTCATCATATATCAATATAAAGCCGTTCCTGCAGGCAACAGTTAATTGATTATCCACCCATTTTTTCTGGTAATCATCGACGGTTTTCAGTACAGTGTGGATAAAATTGTCCACAACTTTTTCACGCCTGTAGCCTGATTCAGAACCAATCATGTCCGATGGCTTATATTCGTCATTTCCGTAAATAATGGTGACAGGTAAGTTAAAATATGCAGCTATATGCATCGCAAGCGTTGTTTTTCCCGTTCCGGCAGGTCCTTGAAAATGTATGGGATAACCGGCTTTGAGATATTTTATCGCTTTAGCCGCAATTTCTTTGATATATGGTGTTGTAATGAACGATTTTTGCTTTGTCAGATTCAAGACCGTAATACCGCTATGTTTTAATTTATCAGCAACTTCCATACAATATTTCCTCCTTTATAAAAACTTTTAAAGCGCCAGGTGTAATTAATTAGCTATAGCCATATCACACTTTTATGCTAATGTCGCTTCTTTCACGCACAATCAGCCGCTTATAACCCAATATTTGTCCATCAAGGCTTATTTCCACTTCATACAAACCTATTATATCGGTTTTCCCCAATTTCCGTACATATTCGGATTCTTCAATAATTTCAAAATTGGATACCCATTTATCATCCTTTTTTTGTATTTCTATTATTTTACCGCTGATAGTAAAATTCTCTTTTATGAATCCATGTACAATATCCCTTATTTTATTAAAGTTATTCAATTTGCTTCCCCCTGTGACCAGAAATCTATTTTGCGTAATATCTGAACTTATTTTTCTTGATTAGCCCTTTTGTTTCCATTTCAGATAATAATTCTATAATGTCTGTCCCGAATGGAAGCCCCTCCATTGCCTTAATCTCACCCGGTTTCCTTCCATCATCCGATTCCTTGATATACTCAAGTATTTTGATCTTAAGCTCGACATTTATGACATCGGTATTGATTTCATTTTCCCCTGCTTCAGCTATGCTAGTTCTCCCCTCTTTCCATGATGCCTCCATATCATCCATATTTTTTCCCGTAACATCCGTTTTCTTTTTGTAAGAATCCAGCATATACCTGACATCAGCACTCAAGCTGTTTATAAAAGTATCAAGCTTTAGTCGCATATCAGTACTCATATCCTTTCTCATGCTACGAAATTTTTCGATAAGCTCTCTAACATCAGCTTTCAATTCTAAAATCCAATTTTCTCTCAATTTCTTCGCAATCCTCATGTCGCTTAATCTTTGATTTCTACTATCATTCAATACACGATTCGTATGGTTTTTCAAATAATCAAGATATTCTTTCCTGTTCTTTATATTATTATTAATATCCATAACAAGTGAATCCACCTTACTTGTTAAATTCATATAAATTAACTCCTTTCAAAATAGGCTTTGAAAGGCTGGAGAATTTGATTCCCCGGCCTTTCAACTGTTGAACTTACACAATTACCTTAATCCCACAATTTTCATAAAATTTCTTTAAAATTGTGCTTTACATTTTTGCTTCCTGCTGGTAAAATTAATTCTGCCAACTCTTGCTTATCATGTACAATTCCTATGCTGCAGGAACTGCCGCTGAAGCAGTTAGCCCTACTGCTTCAGCATATTTTAAATAAGTTTCTACTGAAGCAATAATTGCTCTCAACTCAATCGACAGGAGTTCAATACCAACGAGGGATATCCTTGCCCACAAATCAATCACGATGCCTTTGTCAAGAATCCTGTCAATTACTTCAACCAGACTGGATGAAGAATTTACTTTTTCTACTGCCATGAAATTCACCCCCTAGTACAATATAGTTGTAACCAATCAGCAGTAAAACAACTGCCGTAATTACCAGTTCATTAACCGGAAATATTTGCTGATAATCTCAGCAGGTACATTAACCTTTCCCATATCATGCATGCATCCGTCTATATATATTTTTTTTTGCTGATGTTCTGAATATCCAAGTCCTTCTGAATTGACACATAAAAAATTCGGAAACCAATTTTCGTTATTTAATACGCGGAAATCTCTAAGTCCAGATATTTTAGATATTGCTTTAACAGTATGCTCAATAGAATCGTAATTACCCACCATATAAAAAATATCCTTTCTTGGCAACCCGTCAACCATAATAAAAATTTTTGGCACTAGGCTTTGCGTCCTTAACTTTCGCTAAGTTTACTATTATCATAAAGGACTAATTTCTTTTATTAAACCAACCTTTATTATCATATTAAATCATGTATATCAATTTGTCAACATATTTTTTAAAATATTTGCATTTTGCAAAGGTAACGTGTAATTATTTAGACCACCGTGAACCATCGCGCCGACATGGAAAGTTAATTTTAGCATACAGCATCGCCAATAAGCGGTAAATTGTGAAGTTAGTTATCCTGAAAGAAGCGGCATACTTGGCTTACTTAACCTTTGGTCTTCCGTAAAAGGACTTTATTTTTTACCAGTATTAACGCTACTGTTTTCTGTAAGGTCATAAAAAAATTTCCTGTCTGAATAATTTACTCACAGAATATTACAAATTGAAAACTTATTTTAAATTAATTGACAAAATGTAAAATTTCATGTATCATATTTTTAAACAGAAAATATTTTAGAAATTACCATAGAGTTAAATAGGAGAAACGCTATATGATGAATAAAGAATACCTTGTTTCCTATTTTAATCCAAAGTCGCCTGTGTCTGAGGCTTATAGGGTTTTAAGAACCAATATACAATTTTCAGGGGTTGATAAGCCTGTTAAGGTAATATTGGTTACAAGCACACAGTAATTGGAAAGCAAAACAACAATAGTCTCAAACTTTGCAGTTACATTTGCACAGAGCGGAAACAGGGTGTTGCTTGTAGATGCTGATTTAAGGAAACCATCCGTAGGTAGTAGTAACCGATACTGCGGTAAATATAGATATGGAATGAAGAATTAAAAAGGAGAAAGCCAAATGTTCGTAGATATTCACAGTCATGTACTGCCCGGGATTGATGATGGCTCAAAATACATGGATACTTCAGTTGATGCGTGTTGTAAGCTAATGGGAAAAGTGCGGGGAGAAGGTATGGAGATAAATATATATTTTGATTCTGAAGTGTTTTTGACTTCCGATATCCTTGGACTTTTAAAGAAAAAATTAGTTCATACTCTAAACAATTCTTTATATATACTTGTTGATTTACCTATAT